>CAYOHX010000007.1:0-74922 GCA_964403875.1 uncultured Anaerolinea sp.
GACGTGTTATATGCCGCTTTTTTGGGGGTGATAGAGTATTCTCAGCTCTCACACCCAAAATTAGAACATATCCTCAAAATCGCTTCACTTCAAAATTTTCGGACAGGCACTTAAGATCTGAGTGGGGGTCAAGGTTTGATTATCTTCGCCGCCAGCTCGCCCTGGAATTCGGGCACGGTCAGCGTGCCTGTGCCACCGCTGACCGTCAGTGTGGTTTCTTCCAGCCATTCGCCGCTGATGGGCGAATACCATTCAACGACGTACTGCCCGTCTGGAAGGGTGGTGAAGGTCACCGCGAGGTCGGTGATGGGGTCGGGCATGTAGACCCAATCGGATTGGGGCGTTGTGCCCTCACGCACCAGCTTATCGTAAGCGCCTTGCATGGCGTTGACGCTGTACTGGCGGTCGTGAATCCATAGAAGGGTCCGGTCAGGCGATCCGAGTGCGTGGACGGGGAAGTTGCGCACCGAAGGACTGACCTTGACCGGAGCAGCCGTTGCCAGATCTTCGCCTTCCAAGAAGCGAGTCAGTTTGGCAAACTCGGGCCACAGGTTGAGCGGGTGAACGTAGCTGTCCCACCACCAGTACATGGCTGTGGAGGAGTAGCCCACGAAAGGCGCGGTCCACAGGCTGCTGTGCAGGTGCAATCCCTGGCGGTTGCCAGTTTTCGCGTCCTCGCCGCCCGCCCCAAAGCCGAATTCGGCGAACAGGATGGGCTTGTCGAGGCGCAGCGCCCAATCGTTGTAATAGTCCTTGAAGGACGTGGCTGGGTCATTTGCGGAGTAGAGATGAAATTGGGCGAAGTCGATCTCGGGAAGTTGCGAGACCGCATACACCGCGCCGGCTGCGGAACTGGTGCTGATCAGGTGGTCGTAGGGATCGTGCTCGCGCAGCACAGGGGTCATCTCTTGCACCCAGGCGCTCATCTCTGGGTTTTGAATGGGGGTGAGGTTGGCCTCATTCCACCATTCCCAATTCATCAGAGAGGGCGAGGCGCTCCAACGGGCCGCAATGTAGCGCAGGCGGCGCTTGAAATAATCGCGCGCCATTGGGTCGGTGACGAAGTCTTCGGGGTTTTGGCAAGGCCCGCCGTTGGCTACATTGTATGGATTGCTGGGCCATTCGGGATTGGTGGTGGCGCTGAATGCTCCGTGGTTGATGAGCACCAGTTCCACATATACGCCTCGTTCTTCCGCCAGGCGCATGATTTGGTCAAGCTGCCAGGCCTGAAACAGACGCCTGGAATAATCTCCCAGACCGGTATCGGTCCATTCGATGCCGAAAGACCAGGAAGCCATCCACACGCGGATCCAGTTGCCGCCATTGGCGCTGAGACCATCCAGCCATTGGGTAAAATCGGCGATAGGGTTGGCCGCGCCCCAGCCCATGTTGATGCCCACGGGGAAGTAGGTGGAGCCATCTTCGAAAGCAAAATAGTTCGGGTTTTCGGGGTGAATGCGAATGAAGCCGCGCGCGCCGGGGTTTTCCTGCACGGTAAAACTCACCGCGGGGGATTGTAGGGGCGGATTGGCCAGTTCGGCGGCGGCGGTCCAACTGCCGGGCAGACTGGGGATGAGGCGGGCGCGCCAACCCGGTTCACCGCGGGGTTGGAAGGTGTCCGGGTCGTAGTCCTGGTACCAGAAGGCCGGAGCCAGAAACTGGCTGCCATCTGGGCCGGTGAAGCGCACCTTGAGGTCCGCTTCGGCGGGATCAAAGGGGTTGGCGAAAACGCCGTCGGTGGCGATTTCGAATTCAAGAGCGTGATGGGCCGGAGCCATGAATTGCAGCGGCTTGAGCTCGAGGAAGGTGGGCGCAAGCGCGGCGATGGGCGTTGTGGTGGGGGGGAGCGGGTTGGCCGCCGGCAGCGTGCCGGATGGGCTTTCAGAGAGCCTTAGGGTGTCGATGAAGATGGAACCGGGTTCGGTTGGAAAGATCAACACGGCGATGCGCTGGGTGTGGTCCAGGTTGTTGAGCAGCGAGTTCAGTTCCCAATTGGAAGCGGCGCTCTTGTAATTGGCGGCATTCAAGTCGAAAGAAATGGTTTGCTGGCCTTCGTTCAGTGGGATGACCGCGGATTCAAACCATTCCCAGCTTTCGCCGGTGCTGAGGGACACGGCCACGCCCGAAGCCGCGCCTGGGTTGTAGAGGTCGAATTCGAGAAAGCTCGAAGCGGATAGGTCCAAGGGGCGTTCGTAAACGAAGATGGCCTTGGGTTGGTCGTTGTGGTCAAAGGCCAGCTCCAGAGACTGCGCGCCGCTGGTGGGGTGTTGGTCGGAGAGCGCAACCGCGAGAGCGGAGCTTTCATTAAAACCGGGCGGCAGGCCGGGAATCCAGGAAGTGGCGGTGGTTTCGAAGTCATCCAGCATGGGTAGGGCGGAGGCGGGCTGGGTGGGCGTTTCGACAAGCAGAACGGTGGCGGTGGGCTGAGGCTGGGTAGCAGGTGGATGGGTTGGGGCGGGGGTGGCGGCGGCGCAGGCGGTTTGGACCAGCAAAAGGAGTAAGGTTAAGGCAGGCAGGATGCGACGCATGGGAACACCTCCGGGAAGAATGGTTAATTGTAGCATGGTTGGGGATGGCTCATCGTAAAGCGCGAGACCTGCCCGGAACGTTATTGAAGAACTGCCATGATAACCTTCACATGAAATTCATAGTTGGTGTACAATTTCATAGGTTGGCAAATCAAGCTGAATCCATTCAACAAAGGTGCAAAGATGATCGATACATACCAGAATTTTGATGTGTCCGTTTACTGCCGGGCTCAAGAGGTGGCGCAGATGAAGGACCTGGAGTGGCTGCGCCAGGCGTTTGAGGTGATTTCCAGCGGGGTGAAAGTCAACAAGGTGTATCTTGAAACTCACCGGGATTGGTTTGTGGCGGAGGAAGAGACCGTGCTGGCGGCAAAACGCTTCTTTGAAGAGCGGGGCATCCAGACGGCGGGAGGAATCACGGTAACGGTCAACGAGCCCAACCGTTTCCAAACCTATTGCTATACCAACCCGGAGCACCGCGCCAAGCTGAAAGACCTGGCCGCGTATACGGCGCGGATGTTTGATGAACTGATTCTGGATGATTTTTTCTTCACCAACTGCAAATGCGAGTCATGCATCCAATCCAAGGGCAGCCGCAGTTGGACGCGCTTCCGCCTGGATTTGATGACCGAAGCCGCCAGTGATTTGATCATTTCGCCGGCCAAAGCCGCCAATCCCAAGGTCAAGGTCGTGATCAAGTATCCAAATTGGTACGATCATTTTCAGGGGTTGGGATTTGACCTGGAGCGCGAGCCGGCTTTGTTTGATGGTATCTACACCGGAACTGAGACGCGCGATGCCGTGATCAGTGATCAGCATTTGCAGCCCTATCACGGCTATTCGATCGTTCGATACTTTGAGAATATCAAACCCGGCGGCAACGGAGGCGGTTGGGTCGATCCGTTCGGATCACGCACCCTGGATCGTTACGCTGAACAATTGTGGTTGACCCTGTTTGCCAAGGCGCGCGAGGTAACCCTGTTTGATTTCCGTTCTCTGATCAGCCCCTACATGGAACCAAAACGCGGCGCATGGCAGGGTCAGGGAACCAGCTTCGATTATGACTCGGCTCTGGCGGCGGCGAAGCAGCCCGATGGCAGTTTGCGCAAGGAAGCGCTCTTTCCGCTGACCGCGGGAGCGGCTTTTGCCTCGGTTGATCGCTTCCTGGGCGAGTTGGGCCAGCCTGTGGGGGTTCCGGTGTATAAGCCCTACCACTCGCACGGTGAGGATTTCCTGCCCAGCTACCTGGGGATGTTGGGCATTCCGGTGGACGTGCGCCCGACCTTCCCGGAAGACGCGCCGGTGGTCATTTGCACCGAGGCGGCGAAGTTTGACCAGGGCATTGTCGAAAAGATCGAACACCACGTGCGCACTGGACATAAAGTCGTCATCACATCAGGGCTGCTGCGCGCCTTGCAAGACCGCGGCATTCGCCACATCGCCGAGCTAGAGGTCTCGGATCGGAAGACCACAACGAACCGATTCTTGATTGGTTGGAATGCGGTTTTTGAAGCCGAGAAATCCGTAACCGTGCCTCAGGTGACGTACTTCACCAATGATTCCTGGGAAGAAATTTCTTGCATTGGCGGCACAACCGGCTGCCCGCTGTTACATTCCGCCGGGTATGGCCGCGGCGTGCTGTACGTGTTGTCTGTTCCTGATAACAAGGATGATTTGTACAACCTGCCGGTTGGCGTCCTGAACAAGCTCAAGGAGTTTGTGGCGGGCAACCTGCCCGCTCGCCTGGAAGCCCCGGCCCAGGTGGCGATGTTCCAATATGATAACGACACCCTCATTGTGGAGTCGTTCCTGGATGAAAACGTGGATGCCCAGGTGGTAATGGCTGCCGGGCGCAAGGGTCTGCATGATATGCTGACGGGCGAGGAAATTTCTGGCGAGGAGCGGGTGTCGTTTTTTGGACGGAAAACCGGTTGGCAGGGCTGCCCGGTGACCATTAAACCGCACTCTTTCCGCGTGTTCAAATTGATGGGGTAAGGATAACTGCTCTCGTAAAGGTGAGGAAGCCCGATATTGAGGCGGAATACCACAAATTCGGCTTTTTCCCCAAAGGGATGAGCAATAGCAACAAAATTTAAGATACCATGCCCGGCATTGCCAGGCATGGTATCTGTTTATGGCCTTTTTTGATTAACGGTTGGACATCATCAGACTTTCGATGTCTTCCTGCAAAGATTGCAGGTCTTCCTCGTGTTCCACTTCTTGTTGGAGGATGGTGAGCACGATGTTATAGGTGACCGGGTCGGCGTCTTTCACCAACTTGAGCAATGATTGATACACCTCGATGGCGCACTGCTCGCCTTTGATGTTTTGTTCAAGAATAACCTTGACGAAGGGATTCTCGGGGGCGTCATAACCACAGTGGGTGTGCTTATACCAGTCCTCGGGGGTCAGCAGGGGCGTTCCGCCAAGTTGAATGATGCGCAGGGCCAACATGTCGGCGTGGGCCAGTTCTTCGTTCGCATGCAGGAGCAGTTCCGCCGCCACGGCATCTTTCATGGGGCCTTTGACCACCTTTGCGCCCAGCCAGTACTGGTAGTAGGCCAGCCACTCATCGGCGAAAGCCCGATTCAGCAGGCTGAGCAACTCATCGACATCCATTCCAACAATCGAGCGTCCTTTGGTTCCCATATTGTTTTCTCCTTTTTTGGGATCGATATACTTGATATAACCCAGTGGGGGCAAATGCTTTATTTTGCGGGTCTCGGGGCCAGGATTTCGCAGTTCATGCGGTTGCGGGTCAAGAAAATTTCTCGCTCTTGCGGGTCAGCAATACGCTGGGCTTGCCGGTCGATGGCCTCGCGGGCCAGGTTCTCGTAGTCTTCATACGCCGCGATTTGGTTGGCCTGCAGGATGCGGGCGTGATTGAAATATATCTGGGGCGCTTCTTGCATCTCTTTTTGCAGTGCCATGCCTTCCACCGCCTGCGTAGAATCGGCCAGAGCCTGGGCAGGATCTCCAGCCAACAAACGGGCTTTGGCCAGGTAGGATAGGCTTTCGATGGTCTCGTTTTTTAACCCCAATCCTGCGCGTGATTGGTGCGCCAAAGCCAATAGTTCGACGGCCTGGGGCCAATTCTGCCGTTCGAGGGCCAGCAGCCCCAGCCCGTGCAGGCAGTAGCTGAGCCCGCGGCTGTCTTTAATTTGCTCGCGGAGTTCTTTGGAGCGATTCAACCACGACTCAGCTTCATCCAGGCGGCCTTCGTAGATCAAGGCCAATCCGATCAGATAGAGGTTGAAACCCTGACCCATGCGGTCGCCGATGCGCGTTTTCATCTCCAGGCCGTGCTGCAACTTCTCAATCGCCTGAGGATAATCGCCCAATCCGAGCAGCACGCGGGCCAGGTTGGTGACGTGGATGCCGGTCTGGAACATATCTTGGCGCGCTTCGGCGAGCTCCAGCGCGTGAGCGTGCAGGCGGGCAGCGGCGCTGAAATCGCCCTGCATCACATGGATCATGCCCAGATACATGGTGCTCCATGCTTCGCCCTCACCATCGGTGATTTGCTTGCGCAGAGCCACGGCCTGCTCGAGGAGCGGCTGGGATTCGGTGTAGTTGCCACGGAAGTATTCCAGAATGCCCAACGTGTTGAGGGCATCGGCTTGCCCGTCGATGTCGTTGAGCCCGACTTTTATGGCCAAAGCCTCGCTCGCAGTAGCCTTCGCCTCGTCATAACGGCCCATCGATTGGTACAGGTCGGCCAGTTCGTTGAGCGCATCTCCGGCGCGGAAAGTGTCGCCGTGTGCCTGGGCGGACTCGAGCATGATGTTCAGGTCTGCCAGGCGGGCGTCCTGCTTGCCGGTGAGGCCGTGAATGCGTTGGCGGCGGGCCAGGATGTCGAAGCGCTTCTCCCAGGCGGAGTCATCCTGGTCAAGCAGGCCGAGCAGCTCGGAATAGTGCTGGACAGCGGTGGCGTTGGCAAAGCCGCCCTGAGCTCGCTTGCCTGCCAACTCCAGATAACGCACAGCTTTTTCGCGGTGGTTGCTCAAGCGGAAGTGATAGGCCAGCAGTTCACATTCCTGGGCTTGAATCTCTTCAACGGGCACGCCTTTTTGTTCAGCCTGGGCAGCAAAGATGGCTTCCAGGGTTTCGCCTACGCGCTGGTGAACTTCTTGACGGCGCTGGACCAGCAAATTATCGTAAGCCACTTCCTGCACCAGGGCATCTGGGAAGATGTAGGCGTCGGGGCGAGCCTGCTCCGGCAGGATCAGATCGCTGCGCTCCAGTTGTGCCAGCCAATCGGCTAGTTCGGCGCTTTGCGCGGCCAACTTGTTGAGGATTTCAACCTGGAAGCGCCGCCCAATGACCGCGGCCAACTGCAAGGCCTGGCGCACATCCTCGCTGAGGCGGTCCATGCGGGCGATGATTGCCCCTTGGAGCGTGGCGGGCACGGTGATGGAGGCCATTTTCTCGGTCACTTGCCAGGTGTCATCTGCCAATTTAACCACCGCGCCTCCGGCGATGAGCGAGCGAACCACCTCTTCGATATAGAAGGGATTCCCGGCGCACTTGCTATGGATTTCGTCACGGACGGCCTCGGACAACAGCGCGCCGGGCAGGAGCTGCCCAAGCAGTTCTTCGCTTTGCGGACGGGGCAGGGGAGGAATGTATAATTCGGAGTGGCGGCGGGGGAAGTTGTTTTCGATGAAATCGTGGATGCGCCAGCAGCCTTTGTCGCGCAGTGGGCGGTAGAGGAAGCACAATAGGAGGGGAGCCTGCACAACGCATTGCAGCAAATCCTGGAAAAGGGCCAACGAAGCCTCGTCGGCAAAATGGAGGTCATCGATGACCACCAGGACTGGGCATTGGTCGGCCAGGGCGGTGAAGTATTCGCGGGCTGCCCACAGGGTTTGCTTCTGGCGCACGCGGGCATCCAGACTCTTGACGCGCTGGCCCCATTCGCCTTCTAATTCCAGGCCTACCATGTGGATGAGAAATGGCATGGCCTGGCGGGCTTTTTCCTTGCCGAGGAGCTTTTCGCCGCTTTCCCACAGGCTGAAGAGCAGGGCCTTGTCGTCCGACTCGGCTGGGTCGAGGTCCAGCGAGCCACGAACCATTTGGGCTGCCAACCAGTAGCCGACCTGTTCGCTGAAAGACAGACCTTGAACATGAATCCAACGCAAGTTAGGCCGCTCTTCACCAGCGGACAGGCGGGCGCGTACCTCGGAAAGCAAACGAGATTTGCCCAGGCCGCTGTCACCTATGACCGAGATCAAACCACCCCGTCCAGCCAACAGGTTCTGCCCGGCGGCAAGCAGTTTTTGTAAGGCTTCATCACGCCCGATCAGGGAGGTGCTAGCCCCAGCAATGCCGCGCGCCTGACCAATTTCGGCCCTGCGGCGCAGCACCTGGTAGACATGCACCGGGATGCTCTTGCCCTTGACCTGCATTTCGCCCTTGTCGGCGGTTTCGCAGTAAGCCGCGATGCGCTCCTGGGTTCGGTCGCTGATGAAAATTTCTTGCCAGTTCGATTTGGACATCAGACGGGCGGCCATGTTAATGTCGTCGCCCATTAAGGTGTATTCCTGGCGCAGGTCGGGGGCTCCGGCGTTGCCCGCGAAGAGCACGCCCGTGTTGATGCCGATCCGCTGGCGGAATCGGAAGATGCCTTCGGAGGTTTGCAGCGCCGCGAAGTGCTCCTTCATGGCCTGCTGCATCTCCAGGGCGGTATACACGGCGCGGACAGGATCATCCTCGTGGGCGCGGGGCGCGCCGAAGAAAACGATGAAGCGGTCGCCCACGGCATATTGGTCCATGCGTGCGACAGTACCCTCATATTCTTCAACAATGTCGGTCATTTTGACGAAGTAATTGTTGAGATGTTGGGTGACTACCTGGGGGTTCTTTTCACCCAGCGCATCCACCAGATCGCTAATGCCCAGATAGTTGGCGAACATAACCGTGACCTGGCGCCGGTCGGGCGCGATGCGCGGGTTGCGCGGGTTTTCTACGATGCGGCGGATTAACTCGCTGTTCATATAGGGGGCCAGTCGCCGGATGCGTTCGACTAGATAGGTGATCTGAGCGGTCACCTCGCCTTCCGGAGGTTCTTGCAGGATGAAGCGTTTCTGCTCTCCTTCCAGCATGGGCGCAGACACGAGCCGGTAAATGCCTTCGGGTTTCTCGCCATGCTCACCTTCGGTTTCTACTGGCGCGGCTTCTACCCTGGCGCGGACCAAGTCGTAGACTTCCTGAGTGAGGGTAACCTCGCCGCCCGCAGCGTAGCCTTGACAGATTTCGGTGCGGTTGACCGTGTGCCCGGTGGTGACGTAGGCCATTGTCCCGCACTGACCTTTCTCCGGCTCGGGCGGAGTGCCAATGTGGGCGGCGAAGTAGGGACCGGCGGCGATGCCGCACTTGATTTTGAGCGAACGTTTTTCGCCGGCTGCGTCGATCCCGGCGTATTTTTCCATCACTTTTTGGATGGCCAGGCCGGTTTGAGCAGCCAGAAGCGCGCTTTCGGCCATCTGCTCGGGGGTGTCGCCAGGGAAAACGCCCAGCATGGCGTCTCCGCCAAACTTGAGCAGGTCGCCGCCGTGATTGAAGAGGGCCGTGACCACATCAAAGAACAGGCTGTTGATGATCTCGGCAATGCGCTCGGCAGCCGTTTGAGGCGAAACCATCTTCAAGCGCTCGGAGAGCGGGGTGAAGCCGGACACGTCGCAGAAAATGAAAACTCCATGCTGCAGATTGCCCTTGGGCACGCCTGTGGGTTGAGGCTCCACGATGACCGGGCGGGGCAGGTAGGTTTTGGCCGTGTCGAGCAGCGCAGACAGGTGGTCGCGCGTGGCAGCCAGGTCGGTGGGGGCGGGGATGCGCTCCATCGGTTCGTAGAGGGCGGCAGGTAGGAAGCGCTTTAGGTCGGGCAGTAGCTCAGTGATGGGGCGCGCGGTCAGGGCGAGGTCGGACGATGGAGCTGTTTGCGCGCTGGGCGCGATCTGAGCGATTTGAGCTGGTGGGAAGGGAGAAGAAATGGTAGGAATGACCGGCGCGCCGCAGTGATAGCAATAGCGCGCCTCCTGGGGAAGGAGGGTGAAGCAGGTTCGGCAGATGCTGCCCTGAACGAGGATATTCCCGCAGTGGAGACAGAATCGCGCCTGGGCAGGGTTATTGGTTGCGCAGTAGGGGCATTGCATGGCATTCCTCCCCGGACATTCTTCTGGATTTTCCATGGGTATGGCAAGGTGAACGGCTGATCACTGCGCCAAAGAGGGCTTGTCCCTCTCGGAGGGAGCCGTTAAATAGATTTTACCATCATGTATCCGTGCTATAATCCAAAACGATGAATCTGGATATTCAAACAGGCGTTTTAACGGCTGTTATTCTGGCTGTGTTGGGCGTCATCCTTCTTGGGGTGACCGCTGTGCAGACCCGCAAAGCAGCGATGAGGCTGCCGTATTTCCGCAAACGGCGTGTCATGCTGGCGCGCTTCTGGCGGTTGGTGTTTTTTGCGTTCATCCTGGCCGGCGTCGCCATTGCCACCGCAATATTTGGCGAACCTGTAGCTTATACCATCATCCCGCCTTCACCCACGGTGACCAACACGCCCACCATCACCCTGACCTCAACGATCACGTTGACGCCCACCATTACGCTGACTCCCACCATCACCAATACCCCATCCATCACCAACACCCCTTCGATGCCCCAGGTGGTGGAGACACAGTTCCTGTCGACCATTACACCCAACCCGGATGTAATTTTTAGCCCACTGATCTTTGCCGAAGATCTGGATGATAACTTCCAGGCAGTGGGACAGGCGGAGGAATTTGCCAACCCGGTCCGGCAGATTGTGGCTGTGTTCAGCTACGATCAGATGACGCCGGGAGCCCAGTGGAGCGCGTTGTGGTATCGGGGCGCGGAGCTGGTTTGCGTGGAGACTCTGCCCTGGAATGGCGGCACCGGCGGTTTTGGCTATTCTGAATGTTTGGCCCCGGTGGGTGGCTGGCAGGCGGGTGAATATGAGGTGCAGTTGTTCATTGGCACGCTGTGGAAGCAATCGGGGCGCTTTACAGTGACAGGAGACCCGCCCACGCCCACCATCACGGTATCTCCTACCCGGACGCCCACCCTGACCCCCACGGTTGGACCCTCGCCAACCCCTACGGCCAGCCTGACGTCGACGGCGACGTTGACCCTGCGGCCATCGAACACGCCGACCATTACGCTGACGCCCACACCCAGCCGCACGCCGCGCCCAACCGATACGCGCTGGCCGACTCCCACGCGCGCGCCCTAGGACAGGAAATTAGAGATTCTCTCGCTAAGTGCTGATCTAAAATTCTGGGCAGAAAGCGCTGCCCCCCAAAAAAAAGCGGGTCTTCGACATCTGCGGAGCGACAGTTATTTATAGGAAATGGGAAAACAGTTTACTCGGCCACGCCGCCGGCAATTTCGGCTCCCAGGGCCGCGTTATTTTTCAATAAGGCCAGGTTGGCGCGCAGGCTGTCGCCGCCGCTCAGTTCAGCCACGCGCCCCAGAAGAAATGGCGTGACACGGGACCCACGAATGCCCTGCTGCTCTGCCTCACGCAACGCCTGACGGATGGCTTCTTCTACTTGTTGGCGCGGCAGGGCGGCTTCGGGCGGGGGCGGCTGAACCACCAACAGGGCGCTGTCTAGTTTCATGGACCAGTGCGCCTGGGCAATTTGAACGATCTCGGCGACTGAATCGACCGATTCGGTTACCGGCAAGCCGCTTTCAGCGGAATAAAAAGCGGGGAATTCTCGGGTGCGATAACCGATGACCGGCACGCCGGCGGTTTCCAGATGCTCTACCGTGGCGGGTAAGTCGAGGATGGATTTTGCCCCGGCGCAGACCACGATCAGCGGGCTGCGGGCCAATTCGGGGAGATCCGCGGAGACATCGAAAGGATCCCCGCGGTGGACGCCGCCGATGCCGCCGGTGGCAAAAACACGAATTTCGGCCAGCCGAGACGCCACCAGCGTGGCGGCGACCGTTGTGCCGCCCAGCTCACCGCGAGCCAGGGCCAGGCCAAAATCTCGGCGCGAAACCTTGCGGGTCTGAGTGGCGTTGGCCAGCCGTTCCAACTCGGCGCGGGTCAGGCCAATCCGCACTTTCCCATCCATCGCGGCAATGGTGGCGGGGGTGACATGGCGGCGGCGGGCTTCGTCTTCCACGGCAAGCGCCAATTCCAGGTTGTAGGGACGGGGCAGGCCGTGGGTGATGACGGCGGATTCGAGCGCCAGGATGGGTTCGTTGAAGGCGCGGGCTTTCCAAACCTCGGATGAAAAAGCCAACGCGGGTAGTTCGGGGGTGTAACCTTCTTCAGGGAACAGGTCCATATATTAAATCACCAGTTGATCGTATAGTTTTTCGAGGCTCAATTCGGGGAGCACCGCTCCAGGATGGCGCAGCACCAGAGAAGCGGCTGAGACACCCAGGCGCACGGCCTCGTCGATGGTGATGTCGTTGAGTAGGCCAAAGATGACCGCGGCGGTCAGCGCATCGCCCGCGCCGGTGGGGTCGACCACCCGCGTGTGGATGGCTGGGACGCGCCCGCTGGTTTCGGAGGTGGCATAACAGACCCCGGCGGATGCGATGGGGATGACGGCTGTGCGCACGCCCTGACCCACCAGCCAGCGAGCTGTTTTGAGGGCCGTTTGCGGGCCAGAGACGGGCGCTTCGGTGGGGGCCAGCACCGATGCTTCGGCGCTGTTGGCTGTGAGCAGAAACAGGCGCGGCAGGAAGGGAGTGATGCGGGCGGCAAGGTTCTTGGAAGCCGTGTCAGCGCATACCGGCACACCCGCCCGGCGGGCCAGGCTGAAGACGGTGCGCAGGGCAGCGGGAGTCAGGTTGGCGTCTACGACTACCAGGCCGCATTTGTGGAACAGCTCCTCGCGTTCTTTGAACACAGCCGGGGTGAGGGTCTTGAGCACGCGCATATCTTCGAGGGCCATGTGCAATCCACCGTCGACGTCATAGATGGCCAGATAAGAAGCCGTGGCAGCGTCATCGACCAACAAACAAGCGGAAACATCAACGCCGCAGTCGCCTGTGTGATACAGCAGTTGGCGGCCTTGGCGGTCGGTTCCCACGGCGGTAAGCAATTGGACAGGTTGTCCTAAGCGAGCGAGATTTTCAGCGATGTTGCGCGCCACGCCACCGAAGGACAGGCGCACGCGGGCTGGATTGGATGTGCGCAGGTGGGGGTCTTCTTCAAGCATTCCCACGGTATCCATTCCAGCGGCCCCGATGACCAACACGGGGCGTTCGGCGAAGGGTTTCTCGGACGTTTCTTGGGGCATGGACTCATTGTAACAAATTCCGTGTGGGTTGGCGCATTGGATTGTTGTGAGCCCGGAAACAACAAAACGTTCATAAGTTCACGCTGGCCCTGCGTCTGGTCCGCGCCATCGGCAGGCTGCATGGCAAATATGCGAAACGGCTGCTGGTGAGTTAACGCCTGGTTTTGGGTAAAAACGACAGTTTTTGCTTTGAAGAGGTCATGATCACGAAGCTGGAGCATGCCCGAATCTGAGACGTGGAAGCGAGAGGGCGATTAGTTTGCAGAATTGATAACTATTGTAACGAGGCTGTTAACTGATCCTTAAAGTGGATGCTGTATAATCCAAAGATAGAGGAACCCTGTCCATGAAAGAATCTTCTCCCACCATTTTGCGCCGCCTGATCCCAGGTATTGTCCTGGGGTTTGTGGTATTGGTGGGGCTGGCTTTGCTGGGTGACTTGCGCGAAGTAGGGCGGCTGATTTCGAATTTCCGGTGGGAGTTCTTCTTGATCGCAATGGGTTTCACCCTGCTCAATTATGGGTTGCGCTTCCTCAAGTGGCATTTTTACCTGAAGCAAATTGGAGTGAACCGCCTGGGGGTGAGTCCGAGTGCGCGCCTGTTCGTGGGCGGCTTTCCGCTGGCGGTGACCCCGGGCAAGTTGGGCGAGGTGATCAAGGCTGTTTGGCTCATGCGCCTGACCGGCGTGCCGGTGGCGCGGGGTGTTTCGGTGGTGCTAGCCGAACGCATCAGCGACGGATTGGCTGTGCTGGCGCTTTCGGTGTTGGGGGTGGTCTCCTATCCGCGCTATTGGCCGATCTTCATCACCATTCTGGTGCTGCTCCTGGCCGTGGTGATCGGCTCGCAGATTCGCCCGCTGGTGACGTGGGCATTGGATCAAGGCGAGAAGGTCCGCTTCTTGCAAAAAATCGTGCGCGGCTTGCGCGAGTTTTATGAGGGCAGTTTCACCCTGTTCAAGCCTGGCGCTACCCTGCTGGCGGTGCTGTTGGGCACGGTTTCCTGGCTGGGTGAGGGCTTGGGTTTTTACTTTATCTTGCGTGGGTTGGGACTGGAACCCAGCCTGGAGTTGGCCGCGACGGCGATCTTCGTCCTGTCGTTTTCCACGGTGGTGGGGGCTGCCTCGGCCTTGCCAGGGGGGCTTGGCGCCGCCGAGGCGTCTATCGCGGGGATGCTCATCTTCATTTTGCAGCTCGATCCAGCCGTGGCTACCTCGGCCACTTTGTTGATCCGTTTGGCGACGCTATGGTTTGGTGTTTTATTGGGAATGGCGGTTTGGGCATCCTCACCGGCATTGTTTGGGCTGGACACAGGCCACGAGCCTGCCGTAGAAACCTAGTCGGGCGCAGGGGGTTGCTCTTGAGCGGCGAGGGCAATTTCTGGCAGCGTTTTAGGGTTTCTTCGGGTAAAATGGTTTTTATTCTAATTGCCGCGAAAAGAAGAACGAATGCCTTTACCGTCGGGAACGATTTTGTGCAACCGCTATCGGATTGTGTCCATCCTCGGACAAGGAGGAATGGGCGCGGTTTATCGCGCCCAGGATGAGCATTTGGGCATTCCGGTGGCGGTCAAAGAAAACCTGTTCCTGACCGATGAGTACAGCCGCCAATTCCAGCGCGAAGCGCGCATCCTGGCCTCCATGCGTCATCCCAACCTTCCGCATGTGGGCGATTATTTTGTCCTGGAAGGGCAAGGCCAGTACCTGGTCATGGATTACATCGAAGGTGAGGATTTGCGCCAGCGCATGGAGCGGCTTGGCCCGTTGAGCGAGCGCGACACGATTTTGATCGGTATTTCTATTTGCGATGCGCTGGAGCATTTGCACACACGCAACCCCTCGATCATTCACCGCGACGTGAAGCCGGGGAACATCAAGGTGACGGGGGATGGACAAGCCGTGTTGGTGGATTTTGGGCTGGCCAAGGTGATGCAGGGCAGCCAGGCCACCATGACCGGCGCGCGGGCCATGACTCCCGGCTATTCCCCGCCGGAACAGTACGGCACCTCCAGCACGGATCACCGCACCGATATTTACTCCCTGGGGGCGACCCTTTATGCGGCCTTGACAGCCACGATCCCTGAAGATGGGCTGGCGCGAATGACGGGCAAGGCGCAACTGACCGATATTCGTGAATTGCGTCCCAAAATCAACAAACGCCTGGCGGATATTCTGGATAAAGCGCTGGAAGTGGAACCGGATGACCGCTTTCAGAGCGCGGATGAATTTCGCGCGGCGTTGATCGAATGTGGGGAAATGGCGGCTTTCTTCCGCGAGCGGCCAACTCTGGCTCCTCCGCCGGTGGCGGAAGAGATCGGCGAAGCGGGAGAGGTCATCATCAAGCCGCCCAGTAACAATCGCCGCCCTTCCAGACCCAAACCGATCAGCCGGGCCCGGCGGCGGAGGAAGAATTTGTGGGCCACGGGTGTGGCGATTTTCGTAGTCGCCGCGCTGGCCTATCTTGGGCTGCGCTTATGGCCCGATATCCCCAGAACGGTGATGGCGTTTGTGGCCCCGAACTCAGTCACTGCGACGGTTCAGAATACGCCTCAAGGCGGTCAGGATCCGGCTGAGCCGGCCACCCCAGAACCTGTGCAGACCACGGGGGGCAACATAGAGCAGCCCACCGCAGCCGTGGAGAACACAGACACTCCCGAAGTTGGAATCCCATTGGATGAAACGCCCTCGCCCGAAGTAACGACATCGCCAACGCCCACGGCGTTGGGGGGTGGCCTGGCCCAAATCGCATTTGCGTCTGACCGGACGGGGAACTTCCAGATTTGGACGATCAATTCGGATGGCAAAGGTCTGAAGCAAATCACCAGTATGCGCGACGGCGCCTGCCAACCGGCCTGGTCGCCGGACGGGATGCGCCTGGCGTTTATTTCGCCGTGCATTTCCAAGGACGTGGAATATCCTGGCAGCAGCATCTACCTGATCGATGTGGATGGCAGCAATCTGACGCCTCTGCCCGCCAGCCCGCAAGGCGATTTTGACCCGGCCTGGTCTTCCGATGGAAAGCACCTGGCTTTCACCTCCTTACGGTCGGGCAAAGCCGCCATTTTCACCATGAGCCTGGACAATCTGGATATCAAGCAGTTGTCCACTTCGAATTACGAAGAGCGCCAACCCTCCTGGTCACCCATCAGCCGCCAGATTGCTTTCATCCGCAGCGTGGTGTTTGGACAGGTGTGGATCATGTCGGATAATGGCGACCAAATCAATCAGTTCTCCATCAGCGGCGATTACAACAACTACAACCCAATTTGGGCCTGGGACGGCTCGGTGATCTTCTTCAACCAAACCGCCAATAATTCTAACGTGCCCTGGTTGATGGGGATGCGATTTGAAGATCGCAAGACATCCAAGGAATTCCGCGTGCCGGCCCAAAGCGCGGTCTCTATTGGCCCGATTGGCAAGGTCAGCTTATCGCCGGATGGCTTTTGGTTTGCTTTTGAGGGGTGGCCCGACGGGACCAACCATGACATCTATATCATGACTTTGAACGGGGCCAATCGCACCCGTTTGACGACTGATTCCTCGTTTGATTTTGGCGCGGCCTGGCGCCCTGTTGCCTTACCATAGGGGGGGAGATGGCTCTCGAACCGGGTTCACTGCTCAACGACCGCTATCGTATTGAAGAGGTCATTGCAAAAGGCGGTATGGGCGCTATTTATCGCGCCTTTGATGTAACCCTCAATATTTCGGTGGCGGTGAAAGAGAATTTCCTCACCAGCGAGCAGTTTGCGCGCCAGTTTCGGCGTGAGGCCAGCCTGTTGGCGGGGATGCGCCACCCCAACCTGCCAAGGGTGACCGATCATTTCTCCCTGGAGGGTGTGGGGCAGTACCTGGTGATGGATTACATCGATGGGGATGATCTGCGCCAGATATTGGCCGATCGGGGGCAACTGCCAGAAACCGAGGTAGTGCGTATTGGCGCGGCGGTCTGTGACGCGTTGGAATATCTCCATTCTCGCAAGCCTGCCATTGTGCATCGCGATGTGAAACCAGGGAACGTGAAAGTTTCCACCAGCGGCGTGGTTTACCTGGTGGATTTTGGCCTGGCAAAAATCGCGGAGGCCGGACAGGCCACCACCACCGGAGCCCAGGCGCTTACGCCGGGGTACGCTCCGCCGGAGCAGTATGGAGAAGGCACCGAGGCGCGCTCGGATATTTACGCGCTGGGGGCGACCCTTTATGCGGCGCTGACGGGCAAGATTCCTGAAGACGGATTGGCGAGGGCAATGGGCTCGGCCCAGTTGACTCCCATTCGCAAACACGCGCCGGCTGTTTCTGAGCGCACGGCGCGGGTGATTGAAAAAGCGATGGAAGTGATGCCCAATGAGCGGTATCAGAGCGCGGCGGAATTCATGGCCGACTTGGTCGGTCCAGTTCAGGCAAACGCGGAAGAAACCATTCGCCGGGCGCAAACCAGCGGCGGCTTACCGTCAATCCAGCCTGCAACCCCACTACCTGAAGCAGCGCAGCCCGCGCGCCGCGCCGCGCCCTGGGGGCTCATCGGCGGTGGTTTTGGCGCGCTTGCGGTCATCGCTGTGGTACTGGCGCTTATACTGCCCAATTTGACCAGACCCGCGGCGACCGAGCCGACCAGGACCCAGGCTCCCGTGGTCATCGCGACGACCGCTCCCACCGAGACGCTGACGCCCCAGCCCTTCACTGAAACGCCCACGCCTACTGAAACAGTTGCGCCCACGGAAACGCCGGCGCCGACCGACACGGTAGAGCCCACGGTGGCGGCTACCGCGTTGGGCGGCGCTGGTGGCGAGATTGCGTTTGTATCTGAACGCGGCGGCACGCCTCAGCTCTGGATCATGAACCTGACGGGGGAGAACTACCGGCAAATTACCAGCCTGCCCGATGGAGCTTGCCAGCCAGATTGGTCTCCGGATGGGCAGCGGCTGGTGTTCGTCTCGCCCTGCAAAGGCAAAAAGGACTCCTACCCAGGTTCCAGCATGTTCATTGTCAATGCGGATGGAAAAGGCTTGACGCCGCTGGCTTCGCGCCCCGGCGGAGATTTTGACCCGGCCTGGTCACCGGACGGGCAGACCATTGCCTTCACTTCATTGCGAGATGGTAAGGATCAGATTTACCTGTACAGCCTGGCTGACAACAGCGTGGTTCGCTTGTCTCCACCCACGGTGTATGAGCGCCGACCGGCCTGGTCGCCGGATGGGAGCCGGTTGGCTTATGAAACCACGCGCTCGGGCAGCTCGACCATTTGGCTGATGAACGCCGATGGTAGCAACCCCCAGGCTTTTACACAGACGGCCAGTGGGGTTGCGAATGCGCCCGACTGGGCGCCCGATGACAGCGTAATCGTGTTTAATTTGGGCACAGGGCTGCCCCCTTTGGCGTCCCGCCAGGTGGGCGTGAACACGGCGGATGTGTTCCCGGTGAACGATCAGGTTACCCCGGTAGAGGGCGCGCGCTTCTCGGCGGATTCGTGGTGGCTGGTGTTTGGGCGGAAACGCGACGGAAACGAAGATATCTGGATGATGATGCGCAACGGTGGAAGTCTGACGCAATTGACAACGGACCCGGCTGCGGATTATCACCCCGCCTGGCGGCCATAAGATCAGGTTGTTTTGTACCTGTCCGAAAATTCGGAAGGGAAACGATTTTGAGATTGTTGCGCGTGCTTCGAACGCGCAACAACCTCAAAATCGCAAACCGCCACAATAATTTTAGGATAGGTTCTTTAGGTTTCGGGCAGAGAAGAGGCGCGGCGGCGCAGGTCTTCCAGTTGTTTCCAATGCCGGTTCACGGCTTGTTTGCCGGCGGGGGTGATGCGCGCTTCGGTGTTGGTGCGCTTGCCGACAATGCGTTTGTCGATTTCGATCAAGCCGGATTCTTCCAGCCGGGTCAGGTGCGTGGAGAGGTTGCCCGCCGTGAGGCCGGTGAGCGATTGGAGGAAGAGAAAGTCGGCTTTGATGCAGGCGGATAACGCGGTGAGGATGGCCAGGCGGGCAGGCTCGTGGATGAGTCGGTCGATGGCAGCCAGGTCATCGCTAAGGCTGGACATTGACGGCCTCCTGCGCGGGGCGCAGCATACGGGTGAGCAACAGGTGATCTAGCAGTCCTACAATGCCAATTCCTAAGCCAAAGGTCAGGTTGAAAATGCCGTTGTACAGGCTGCCGTAGGGGGCAAGCCCGAGCAGGTTGGCCAATCCGGGGTAGAGGCTGAGCAGGGCTAAGATCACCCCAAAGACCCGGTAATACCTGCGGCGCGAATTTTTTCCGGCTAAAAACATCCACACAGCCACGGTGAATACGTACAGGCTGATCGGTGAACGAAAATTCCGGGCGATCAGCGTGTCGATTCTTCCCATCAGCATGATGGTGGCAAAGGCGATCATGACAAAGAGAAAGTACCGGCCAGGGTGAGCGACCTGTACAGTGCCATACCGCGCGCGGTAGTAGCGCGTGATGGGGATGAAAGCCAGGAACATGAGCGCCATGAGGGGTAAGGTGAGGGTGAGATCACCCTGCTTCCAAAGGGGCAGGGGGAAGAAATCCTGGGAAGCCATTGCCAACAGGAAGCAAGCAATGGGCAGATTGAGCAGGCCGCGGAGGCTCTCATAGTAACGGGTGATGAAGTGAATATCTTCTTTGGTCGTCATATTTCCTCGCAAAATGATTTGTTTCAAAAAATGGTTTGTGTTACAAAGTTAATTATAGACAATTTATCCATTGAGTCAAGAGGGAATTTTGACACAAGCCAGGAGAAAACCGCAACGTAGAGGCGGGCAGGGTTTGAAGCGGCGAAAAAGAGGGGTTATCGCAGGGCGGCGGCGTAGGTTTCGGCGAAGAGGGCTGGCTGACCCCCGGTGTGCCAGAAGAGGACGGTTTCTCCGGGTTTGAAGAAGCCCGAGCGAATCAGGTCAATCATCCCGGCGGCAGCGCGGCCCGTGTAAACTGGGTCGAGCAGGATTCCTTCGGTCTCGGCAAACAGACGAATAGCTTCCTCTTCCGCCTGGCCCATGATTCCATACCCCTGGCCGAGGTAATCCGCATTCACCAAAATATCTTCTGGCTGCAAGCGCTTGTCAAATCCCAGGCGGTCGCCAGCCTCGCTGGCCAAAAAAGCAACCACTTCCTTGAGGTCGTGTTCGGGTTCATCAATGCTGATGCCCAGGACGTGGCCTTTCCACAGGGCGCGGCGGGCCCCCAGGGCCAAACCGGCTTGCGTGCCACCGGAGGAAGACGCAACGATCATCCAGTCTACCGTTACGTTTCTTAACTGATGGGCGGCTTCATCGAAGGCGGCGGCATAGGCAGCCGAGCCGAGCGGATTGGAGGCTCCCAGCGGGATCAGGTAAGGCCGCCGTCCGGCTTCCCAGGCAGTGTCGAAGGCAGCTTTGAGCGTTTCCTGGCGGGCCTCGCGCGTGGTCCAGACGATATCCGCCCCGAAAAGGTGGTCGAGTAGCAGGTTGCCGGTAGGGATTTGATTCGAGTCGCCATTGAGCACCAGAATGCAGCCCAGGCCGAGTTGGGCAGCCAAAGCCGCTGTTTGGCGGCAGTGATTGGATTGGGCGGCGCCCACGGTGATGAGCGTGCGGGCCCCATTGGTTTGCGCTTCGGCCAGGAGATATTCCAGCTTGCGGGTTTTGTTTCCGCCAAATGCCACCCCTGTCAAGTCGTCCCGCTTGATGAGCAGGCGCGGGCCACCCAGACGAGCCGAGAGGCGCGGCAGGGGTTGAATGGGGGTGGGCAGGCAGGCAAGAGATAGGTGAGGAAGTTTCATGCGGACACCTCTCGGCGGGTGCGTTCTTTGCCGCGATTGCGCATCACATCCAACAGGCGCGGCAGAATTTGAGTATAGATATTATACAATGCCGGGCGGGAAGGATAGTCCCATGCGCCCAGGGTGCGCAACACCTGGGCTCCCAACCCTTCTTTGAAGCGGAAGACACCCCACATCGAGTCGCTTTCGTCAAATTTGTCCGGCGCGCCCCATAGATCATACGAGAGAGCCCCAGCGGCACGGGCGGCGCGCATGGCTTCCCATTGCAGGAGGTAGTTCGGCATCTTGTCGCGGTGCGCTTCGCGAGACATGCCGTACATGTACCAGGCTCGCCCGGCGAAGACGAACAAGATCAACCCTGCCACGGGCTCGCCTTCTACTTCCGCGATGAGTGGTTGGGCCAGGCCTTGTTCCATGAAACGACCCCACACGGCGCGGTAGTAGCCGAGTGGACGGATGACGAATCCGTCGCGGACGGAGGTTTCCGCGTACATGCGGTAGAGCAGGTCCAGGTCGGCGGTGTCGCCGCGCCGGATGGCGACCCCTTTGCGTTGGGCCAGGCGCAGGTTGTAACGGGTCTTCTGCTTCATGCGCGCCAGCCAGGCGTCTTCATCGGCGCTCAGATCCAACACGGCTGTGTTGCGAAATTGAATTTGCTCTTGCGAATATCGCCAGCCGCGCTGGGTAAGCTCTTGAACGAGGGCCGCGCCGGTGGGGTCATCGGTGGCATCCGCTGCGCCGGGGATCCCGGAACCCAACGCCACTTCGGGGTCCATTTTGATAAAAATCGCGCCGCTGCGCCGGGCCAATGTTTGAAGTTGATCGAGAACCGCTGCCCGGCGGGCCGGGTCAGACCAATCCAGGAGCGGTCCACGCGGAACGTATAGGATGCTCAATTTGGCCGAGAAGCCGCCCAAGCGGATGTTGCGGCGCAGCACCATTGCCGCTGCGGGTAGATCGGGCCAGCTCTGGGGCAGCGGAGCCCAGCCGTACTCGGCCTTGATCTGGCTCCAGGTCCAGGTTTGCAGGATGTTCGCGCCCGGCAGGCGGGCTACGGCGGCGTCCCAGTCGGCGGCATTGATCACGATGTCATTCTCCCCGCCGGGCTGCCCAACGGCGATACAGCGCATAGAGGAGCGGATTGTAGACTTTTTCGTAGGTGGGCGCAGCGCGGCGCAACAGCCCGCCGAAACCGCGTTTAAAACGATACACCCCCCACAACCCATCGGAGCGCTGCTCAAAACCAGCTTCCAGGGTTTCTTCGTCCTCGTCCGGCACGCCCCACAGGTCATATTGGGCGCAGCCCCGCGCGGCGGCCCAACGCATGGCCTCAAATTGCAGCAGGTAGGTGGGCATGCGGTTGCGCTCGCGGTCGTTCGATGCGCCATAAAAATACCAGGCCCGTTTTCCCAGGGCAAAGACCATCAAGGCGGCCAGAGGTTGGCCCTCGAACTCTGCCAGGAGCAGTTCAGCCAGTCCGCGCGGGTGGAACAGTTGGTAGGCGCGGCGATAATAGTCCAGGCTGTGCACGCCAAAGCCGTCCCGCTCCCCGGTGCTTTGCATGAGGGCATAAAAGCCTTCCACATCCTGCGAGGGGCGCACGGTGATGTCTTTGCGTTGGGCCAGGCGGATATTATAGCGGGTCTTTTGCTTCATGCGCTCCAGCCAATCCGCCTCGGAACCTTCCAGCGAGACGACCAGTGTACGGCGCGGCTGAACGGGAATGCCATCGGGGCGGAAGCCGGGAAGGCGGGTGGGAGCGTCCAGGGGATCAACATCCCAGCAGTCGGGTTCCACCTTGAGTGCAATGGCCCGTTTTTGGCGGCACAAGCGGTCGACTTCGGGCCACAGGCTGGGCCAATCGGGGCCGATGGGGCCTTTGGGGAGATACGCGATGCTGAGTCCAGCCATGCGTCGGAAGAGAATCTGAGCGCCGGTTTGCCCGACGGTAATTCGTTCGGGCTGCCAGCCAAAAGCAGACTTCAAATCACCCCAGGCGGCCGTTTGCAGCACGTGCGCTTCGGGCGCGCGGCTCAAAAAAGCATCCCATTCGGTGGCGGAGAACAGAGTCATCAGTCAATCGCGGTCATTTCGGGCGGCGGGGTGGAGCGGATGGAGGCGCAGGGAACAACTTCGTCGAGCTTGTGAATCACTGCCGACTGGTCGCCTTCGCGCGACAGACGGATCAATTCCTCGACCATGTTGAGCAAGTCCTGCCCGCCAACGTCGGGGCATTGGCCCTCCAGGCGGAAGATATCGGGGTGAGCGGTTTGCGTGCGCGGGTCGCCTTCTTCCCACAAGTCTTCGCTGAGCTTTTCGCCGGGGCGAATACCGGTGAAGACAATTTCAATATCCTTGCCCGGTTCCAGCCCAGACAGGCGGATCAGGTCCTCAGCCAGGTCTAGAATGCGCACCTGCTCGCCCATGTTGAGGACAAAGGTCTCGCCGCCCTGGCCCATCGATGCGGCTTGCAGCACCAGATGTACAGCCTCGGGAATGGTCATGAAGTAGCGCTCCATGTCGGGATGGGTGACGGTGACCGGGCCGCCCAGGGCGATTTGACGCTTGAACAAGGGAACCACGCTGCCACGGCTGCCGAGGACATTGCCAAAGCGCACAACCGAATAAGGGCGTCCAGAGCGGCGGGCCGCATCGATGATGAGCATTTCGGCCATGCGCTTGGTGGCTCCCATGATATTGACCGGGCGAATGGCCTTATCCGTGGAAATCATCACCAGCCGTTCGATGTTTTCTTGCAGGCACACTTCAACGATATTCAAGGTCCCCAAAATATTATTGGTAACCGCTTCTTCAACATTCACTTCCATGAGCGGGACGTGTTTGTGCGCGGCTGCATGAAAGACGATTTGAGGGCGCAGACGACTGAAGATGGCATCCAGCCGGGAACGGTCGCGCACATCGGCGATGACCGGGCGCAGGATGAGCGAGGGGAAGTTCTCGCGCAGTTCGAGCAGCGCTTCGAAGATGCTGTTTTCGCCATGTCCCAGGAGGATCAGCTCAGAGGGTCCCCAACGAGCGATCTGGCGGCACAATTCGCGGCCTATGGAGCCGCCCGCGCCCGTGACCAGCACAACTTTGCCGCCCAAAGTCCCCCCCACCAGGTCCTCTTGAATGTGAGCGGGTTCGCGGCGCAAGAGGTCGGAAATTTCCACCTCGCGCAAGCGGCTGACGTTGACTTTTCCACCCAACAGTTCGTAGATGCCGGGCATGGTGCGGAAGGGAACGCCTTTCAAGCGAGATACATCCGCCACCATGCGCACCACGCGCCCCGGCGCGGAGGGGATGGCGATGACCACCTGGTCGGCGTGGGTCACGTCGAGGATGTGAGACAGATCAGAGAGAGTGCCCACCACCGGGACGCCGTAAATGGTTTGGCGCTGCTTGGCCGGATTATCGTCCAAAAAGCCAACCGGCATCTGGTATAGCTGGGGGTTTTTTTGTAGTTCGCGCACCACCAAAGCGCCCGCATCGCCCGCGCCGACAATGAGCACTTTTTGCATCTGGCGTGGGGCCACCCCATTTTGAATGGCCTGGTTGACGCGGTTTTCAGCCAGCAGTCGCAGCGCAAAGCGCATTCCGCCGACCAGGGCAACCGAGAGGAAGAAATCCATGACCAGGACGGAGCGCGGGAAGCCAATGAACGCGCGCATGGCTGCCAGTGAGATCATGACCGCCGAGAGGAGCACCGAGGAGGTGGCCACGGCCATGACGATGAGCGACAACTCTCGGGTGGAGGCGTAAATCCACATACGGCGGTAAAGGCCAAAGAAGTAATACACCATCGGCTTGATGATCAAGGCCATGCCGATCATCCAATAGGCGGACGGTAGATAAATGAAGAATGTGTCGCTGAGCTCCAGGCGTAGGGCATAGCTCCCCAGCACGGAGATGATGATCAGCAGCAAATCCCCTGCCAAAATGAACCGATTGCGTACGCTGGGTACGGGTTTTGTCCTCATGAGGGTGCTTACGTTCCTCTCAAACCGATAACTTGCCCGACGGTGCGCAGCAGGATGATGAGGTCGAGCATAAGGTTGCGGTGTTTGATATAGTAAAGATCATATTCGAGCTTGACCGCGGTGTCTTCCACGGTGGCAGCATAACCAAAGTTGATTTGGGCCCAACCGGTGATGCCGGGCTTGACTAACAGTCGAGCGCGGTAGAAGGGCACCTTGGCCTGCAAGTTATTGACCAACTCGGAGCGTTCGGCGCGCGGCCCCACCAGGCTCATCTCGCCGCGTAACACATTGACGAACTGCGGCAGCTCATCGAGGTGGCTTTTGCGCAGGAATTTTCCTGCCCGGGTGATGCGGTCGTCGTTCTCGGTGGTCACCCGAGCCTTGCCATCGATCTCGGCATCATTGCGCATGGTGCGGAACTTGATGATCTTATATTCTTTTCCGTTTTGGCCCAGACGGTTTTGGAAGAAAAGGACCGGGCGACCGGAATCGATCAGGATCATCAGGGCAATGAAGGGCGAAATCAACAAGGTGAGCAGCGTGCCCACCAGCCCGCCCAAGATGTCGAGCAGGCGTTTGCTCAGTTCGTAGAGGCCGTGAGCGTGGGCCTGGTCGACGAAGGAGCGCAGAATCCAATCGGATTGCAGCAGGAAGATGGGCACGCGCCCCAACAATTGTTCGTATACCAGCGGCATGGTGGTAATTTCGGCGCCTTGCTCTTCGGCTTGCAGCAAGGCCTGGAACATCTCGGGACGCATCTCATTTGAAATGGCGAAGATGACATCGGAAATTTTTTCGCGCTCGATGATCTCGATCAGGGCAGAGCCAGGGCCCAAAACAGGGAAGCCCTCAATGATGGTTCCGATTTTTTCGGGGTCATCGTCGATCATACCCACGATGTGAAAGGGCTGAGGCCACATGCCGCGCACAATAGTGGCCAGGGTACTCCCGGCCCGACCCGCGCCCACGATGAGCACGCGGCGCAAAAATTCGGGGGCGGTGAAAATTTGAATGTAAAGCAGTCGCCAGAGAAGGGTGAGTAGGGCCGCGCTAAGGATATAGGCCGCGACCCCGGTGCGGGGCATGGCATTCGGTTCTGAGAGAAAGAACACAAACAGGTACAGCACCGTTCCGACGCCCGCCGAAAGGGCAATGCCTTTGAGTGTGTCGCCCCGATTGCCTGCCCGGCGGATGTCGTACATTTCGACGTTGATTACCAGCCAGAGGATGGGCAAGAGGAAAAACCAGGTGGGAACGCGCTCACTGAGCAAGTCAAGGGAGAAGTTGAGCCAATCACGCTGCCCCCAGGCAAGCAACGCAACGCCCAGAGCTAACACGGCCACCAGTACGTCTCCCATTAAGATCAAAGCGCGCCGCTCACCGGGGCGCATTCTCCAACGGACAAGAGACCTTTGACTCGCGTTATACGTCATTTCACTCGTTTTCCTCGCAATAAACTGACTAAAAATCCGCCTCCCCAGCTAAAGTGCATTACCGCAATCGCCAGGGGTATTCCCAGCGCCAGGAGCGGGTCACGCTTCTGGAGGGCGGTCGGCAGAGAGCCGGCAAGCAGAACAAAGAAGTATACCCCAATTCCACAGACGAGCAAGATACGCGCCAGGTTCCAGAAAGGAGCCAACAACAGCAAACCCAATATGCCCAACACGAACACAGGGGGCAGCGCTTGCCGCCAGCGCAGCGTGCGCGGATAGCGGCGCAGCATTTGCAACTTCCAGTAGCCGTAACGGAAATACTGGCGCGCCAACTTGCCCAAAGTGCCGCGGGCAAAATAGCCCGAGCGGATGCGCGGGTCGAGGCGGATGCGCCCGCCGCGAGCGCGCAGGCGGGTGTTTAATTCGTAGTCTTCATTGCTCAGCAGGGTTTCGTCGTAGCCGCCCAGCTCGGTGAGCAGTTGACGAGAAAAAGCCCCAAAGGGAACCGTGTCCACATAAGCTGCCTGCGAAGTGTAACGATAAAGCGCGTCGCCCACACCCAGAGGATGAGCCGCCGCGGCTGCGATGGAGCGCGCGACCCAGCCGGAACCCCCAGGGCGGATTTCCCAAACCCCGCCGACATTGTCGCCTTCCCCGGCTTGGAGCGCCGCGACGCTGCGCTCAATGTAATCCTGAGCGGGCACGGAGTGGGCGTCCAGGCGGACCACGTAGAATCCCTGGGCGGCTTCGATGGCGCGATTGAGACCCGATGGGATAGAGCGCTGGCGGTTATCCACCACGCGGATGGCCAGGTCGGGGAAATCGGCTTGAAAGCGGGCCACCTCGGCGCGGGTGTTGTCGGTAGACATGCCATCCGAAAGAATGATTTCCAGCTTTTCGCGCGGATAGGATTGGTGATAGAGCGCTTCCAGCAGGAGGCGGATAGTAGCCTGTTCGTTATAGCAGGGGACGATGATGGAGACGAGCGGCATGAGGGATTACCCCTCGCAACTACACTCGCAGTCGCAGTCGTCTTTGCAAACGCAAACGGCGGCAATGGCTTCGATTTCCACGGCGGCGCCTTTGGGCAGGGCGGCCACCTGGAAGGCGGAGCGGGCGGGCGGGGTTTGGGTGAAGAATTCCGCGTAAATGGCGTTCATGCGGGCAAAATCGGCAATGTCACGCAGGAAGACGGTGGTCTTGGTGACCTGGCTGAGTTCGGCGCCGGCGGCTTCGAGCAGGTTCTTGAGGTTGGTGAGAGCCCGGCGAGTTTCGGCTTCCACGCCGCCTTCGACCAGGTTGCCCGTGGCAGGGTCCAGGCCAAGCTGTCCGGAAATGAAAACGAAACCATTGGCTTTGACGGCCGGCGAGTAGGGGCCTATGGCTTTGGGGGCGTTTTCGGAGGCGAAGGTGGTTTTTTCACAGCAGGAACAAGACATGATTTACCTCATTCTGAAAATGGTGGTTGGGTTGCCGGGTTAAAGCCACATCTTGATCAACTCAAGCAGTTCGTTGATATCGTCTTGCTTGTTGAGGATGTGGTTAAAAAAGATCAGGCGTTCGCGGTACTTGGGATTATCTTTTAAATCGTAGGGATCGAGGGCGGTGTAGCCCAGGACAATGGGCGGGGGATTGTGGTACTTGGCCAGCGCCTCGGCAATGACTGTGCCGTCTTTGGCGGGCATCATAATGTCCAGCAACCAGACTTTGGCCTGGACACGGTCTTCCATGATCTCGATCCAGGCGTCCTGAGAGTTGTTGTAGGTGCGGAAGCGCCAATCCTTGTGCTTCACTTGAATGAACATGGTCAACATGTTGGTCATTTCGCGTTCGTCGTCGATGTAAATGGCGTCGTACTGCTCAACCATGCAACAATCCCTCCCAAAGATCCCTATGTGCCTATTTGAAAATCGTTTTCTTTCGATTTTTTGGGGATGGCGCCAAGGTGCTGTTCTCGCTCAATCAGTGGGATACATCAACCACTGAGCGGAAGAACCAGTAAGACTATTCTACTCGATTTTTGAAAGGATTAGGGTTCTCCAGGGTCATTGGGAGTTGCCAAGAAAGAGGGCGAAGAAAAAAAATCCGCCCCGAGGCTGATCTTCGGGGCGGATTGGGTCGGATGGGTGAACTTTTAGTAGTGCAAATCGGACTTGTGGCTGATTCGTTTGCGGAAGACCCAGTAGCTCCAGGCGGTATAAGCCAGGACGATGGGCACGAAGATCAACGCGACGATGGTCATGATTCGCAGCGTGTAAGGGCTGGAGGCTGTGTTGACGATGTTCAGGCTGTACAGTGTGTCAATGCTCGAAACCAGCACGCGGGGGTAGAGGATGCGGAAGATGGTGGCGACCGCGAAAAGGATCGACATACTGGACATGACGAAAGCCCAGCCGCTGCGCCTGACACGGATGAAGTAACCCGCCGCCAGGATGGTGAACACCGCGGCAATCGGGATGATGCCGGGGTTGACCCCCAGGCGGACGAAGATATCGGTGAGTAGATACATGCTGACCACATACAGCAGCAAGGCCAGAATGGTGGGAATCCACAGCGTCCAGGCGGCTTTTTCGGCCTTTTCTCGCAGGTCGTCGGTGGTTTTCAGGCTGAGAAACAACGCGCCGTGCATGGTGAAAGCCAGCAGCGAGAGCGCGCCGCCCAGCAGGGCGAATGGGTTGAGCAGATTCCAAAATCCACCCACGTAATTCATGTTAACGTCAATGGGCACGCCGCGCACAAAGTTGGTGAAAGCCACGCCCCACAACAAGGCTGGGACCAGGCTGCCGCCAAAAATGGCCCAATCCCAGGCGGCCCGCCAACGGGGGTTTTCATCTTTGCTGCGGAATTCAAAGGCCACGCCCCGTAAAATGAGGGCGACCAGAATGAAGAAAAGGGGCAGGTAGAAACCGCTGAAAAGGGTGGCATACCAGCCGGGGAAAGCCGCAAAGGTGGCGCCGCCAGCGGTGAGCAACCAGACCTCGTTGCCATCCCAATGAGGGCCGATGGTGTTGATTAGCACGCGGCGGCGGCGGTCATCTTTGGCCAGGAAGGGCAAAAGAATCCCGACACCCAGATCGAAACCATCCAGAATAAAGTAGCCGATGTAGAGCACGGCGATGAGCGCAAACCACAAGGTGTTGAGTTCCATGGTTCCCTCCGTTTAGTAGGCCAACTCAGCCTGAGCGTCGCCAGCGGCTTCGGTTTTTTCGGGGCCTGCTTTGGCGTATTTCGAGAGCAGGTACACATCCGCTGCCATCAGCACCCCATACAACAAGGTGAAACCGATGAGAGAGGTGAGTACCATGCCGGCAGTGACGGTGGGGGAGTAGGCGTCCTCGGTTTTCATGACCCCAAAGACCACCCAGGGTTGCCGGCCCATTTCGGTCAACAGCCAGCCGGTCGTGTTAGCCAGGTAGGGTAGGGCGATAGCAAAAGGCAGCCAGCGCCCCAGTTGAATCTTGCCTAGTTTGACTTTGGCGATATCCTTGTTTTTGATGACCCACCACACGGCCAGGGCAAAGATCAGCAGCATGAGCATGCCCGCGCCGACCATGCCGCGGAAGGACCAATAAGCCGTGAATACCGAGGGGACGTAATTCCCAGGACCATAGAGAGCCTCGTATTCGGCTTGTAGATTGCGAATCCCTTTAATCTCTCCACTGGGCCGGTTGTAAGCAAGGATGCTGAGCACGTAAGGAATGCGCCAGGCGAAGCGATCGTTGAGATTTTTCTGGTCGCCAACCGTGAAGAGGGAGAACGAGGCAGGGTCTTCGCTTTCCCAAAGGGCCTCGGCCGCGGCAATTTTCATGGGTTGCGTTTGCACCATGCGCTGGGTTTGGTTGTGGCCGATGAAGGTGACCAAGAAGACGGAGATGATCCCGAACACGGCGGCAATGTTGAAGGAGCGCTTGAAGAAATCCTGGGTCTCTGGTTTGCTCTTGCGCACCAGGTGGTAAGCGCTGATTGCCAGGACGAACATAGCGCCGGTGGTGAACCCGGCGGTGACCGTATGGGGGAATTGCGCCCAAACGTAGTAGTTGCTGATCAGCGCGCCGAAGTCGGTCATCACGGCGCGCCCGTTGACGATTTCAAAGCCGACCGGGTTTTGCATGAACGAGTTGGCGATGAGGATCCACAGGGCGGAGAGATTGGAGCCGATGGCGACCAGCCAGATGGTGGCGGCATGCATGCGCTTGGAGAGGCGATCCCAGCCGAAGATCCACACCCCCAGGAAGGTGGACTCGAGGAAGAAGGCCAGCAAGGCCTCGATGGCCAGAGGCGCGCCAAAGATATCGCCGACAAAGCGCGAGTATTCCGACCAGTTCATGCCGAACTGGAATTCCTGGACGATGCCGGTCACCACGCCCATTGCGAAGTTGATGAGGAACAGTTTGCCCCAGAACTTGGCCATTTGCTTGTAGACTTCATTGCCACTGGAGACATAGATTGTTTCCATAATTGCCACCAGCACCGATAGTCCCAGGGTGAGTGGGACGAAGAAGAAGTGGTAGACGGTTGTGACTGCGAACTGAAGTTGGGATAGAAATTGCACACTCATATAGGGTTGCCTTTGGGGATGATTGGGCTAGAAAATTGTCCTTATTTTATACCCATTTGGGTTAATTTGTTAGAAATTTGGCTCTTTAGGATATGCTGGCCTACCACGCCGATTCCCAATGAACCAGAAATTTGATTCCATGCCTCTTATTTGAGCACCAGTTCGACCACGGTGTCCCAATCGTCGGGTAGTTCGGATTTGGGGAAAGTGATGAAGGCATCGTTGGGATACTCGGCGGCGTTCCAGGGACGCTCGAGACGGATTTGGGAATCGTCGGCCAGCAGGCGGGCATAGGCTACCTTGTCTTGCAACCCGCGCAGGTTGACCGGGCCGATGCCGCGCTCGAGCAGGTGCGCGTATAGTCGCTTTCCGCTGCGCGTGAAACGGCCCCATTCGGGCTTGTCCAGGTTGGCGTTGCCGCAGCCATAAATCGAGGCGCCGTTTTGGCGCATCCAGCCGCCGACCTGGGCCAGAATGTCCAGGCATTCGGGCGGTATTTCACCTTTGGCGGTGGGACCGACGTTGAGCAATAGATTGCCACCTTTCGAAACACACTCGACCAGGGCGCGCACCACTGTTTTGGGCGACTTCCAATTCTTGTCGTAGGCGTGGTAACCCCAGTGGTCGTTCAGGGTGATGCAGGCTTCCCAGGGGATGGGCTGTCCATCTTCGTCCGTCACCCCAGCGGGTGGAATGATCTGCTCGGGCGAGGCGAAGTCGCCGGCAAAGACTTCGGGTTGGCGGGCTTTGATGTTGCCGCCCAGGCGGTTGTCAATGATGATGCCTGGCTGGAGCTTGCGTACCATGTGGACCAACTCGGTGGCCTTCCAGGCCTCGCCGCGCATGCTGTCATACGAAAAATCGAACCAGATGATATCAATCTTGCCGTAGTGGGTGAGCAGTTCCTCAACCTGATTGCGGATGTAGTCGGCGTAGCGCGGCAGATTGCCTTTGCGATCTTTGAGATCGGGGTGGTTGCGCATGGGGTGGATGCTGTCGCCTTGGATGGGGTAGTCGGGGTGATGCCAGTCGAGGAGGGAGTAGTAAAAACCGACCTTGAGGCCTTCGGCGCGGAAAGCCTCCACGTATTCTTTGATCAGGTCACGCCCGGCGGGGGTGTTGGTGGCTTTGTAATCGGTATATTGGGTGTCGAACAGGCAAAAGCCATCGTGGTGCTTGGAGGTCATCACGGCGTACTTCATTCCGGCTGCGCGGGCAGCTTTGGCCCAGACACGAGGATCGTAGTGAATGGGATTGAAGGTTTCAAAGAAGGGCTGGTAAACTGCCTCGACGATGGATTCCTGCTGTTTGACCCATTCGCCGCGGGCGGGGATCGCATACAGGCCCCAATGGATAAACATGCCAAAGCGTGCATCCAGGTACCACTGCATTGATTCTTTTGCCATGACCTTCTCCGTAGATTAATCGACTTGGAAATCGTTTTCGCCCAGCAAGCGGCCCATTTTTTGTAACTCGCGGCGTGTGCTGTGCAGCAGGTGCTGCATAGCCAGGGGCTGATCTTCGGCGGCGGCCAGATAGGCCGCATTGAGGATGATGTTGCGAATGTTGCCACCGGCCAGCTTGAAGCGTTTGGCCAGCAAGTCGAAGTCCAGGTTGGGGGCGGTGGGCACTTGGGTTGGGAAGAGCGCGCGCCAGATGCGCAGGCGGTCGGCTTCTTCAGGAAAGGGGAAGTCCACGGCGTACTGCAAGCGGCGAGTGAAGGCTTCGTCCAGGTTGGCGCGCAGGTTGGTGGCCAGGATGGTGACCCCGTCGTAGGCTTCCATGCGCTGGAGCAGATAGCTGATCTCCACGTTGGCGTAGCGGTCATGCGAATCACGCACTTCAGAGCGTTTGCCAAACAACGCGTCGGCTTCATCGAAGAAGAGAATGGCGTTGCTGGCTTCGGCCTGAGAAAAGACCTCGGCCAGGTTTTTCTCGGTTTCGCCAATGTACTTGGAAACGACCGAGGATAGATCGATGCGGTAGAGTGATAGTCCCAGTTCGCCAGCAATGATCTGGGCGGCCATTGTTTTTCCGGTGCCGGGCGGTCCGGCAAAGAGCACCGTGACGCCGAGGCTGGAAGCCAGCTTGCGGCCCAGGCCCCAACCTTCCAGTACCTGCGCCCGGCTGCGCACAGCGGTGACGATTTCGCGCAATTGGGCCAGCGGATCGGTAGGCAAAATCAAGTCTTCCCAAGTGTAGCGGGGCTGGATGGCCTGGGCCAGCAAAGACAGGCTGGGGTTCGATTGCGCCCGGGCGGCGGCAAACAGGTCATCGTCCTGCACGGGGCGGTTTTCCAACCCGGCGGCGTCGGCGGCGGCCTGGACGGCATCGCGGATCTGACCACTGCTGAGCTTGAACGAACCAGCCAGGAAAGCCACCTCACGGTCAGGCCGCCCCAGCGCCTCTTGCCACAGCTCGACGCGGCGCGTGTAATCGGGATTGTCAAAAGCCAGCCAGGCCAGGCGGCGCTCACGAGGCAGTCGCGAGGCGCGCCATTCGCGGCGGGCCGAGAGGACGACCGGGCCGGGATGGGCGCAGACTTCGGCCAGCAGGTCGGGCGGGGGAGACTGGCCTTCCAGGCAAGTTTCCCAGCCCTCAAAACACGCCACCGCTCCGAGCAGGCGGGCGTCGCGCAATGCCCGGCGGATCAGGGGCAGCAGGGGACGCTCGGCGGCAGAGGCCAGCGAGATGGAAAGCAGAGGACGGTTGGCCAGGGCCGCGGCTTGTAGGGCGGCGCTTCGGCGGGCGGTTTCGTCCAATCCGTACAGGCACAGCACCGCCTGGGCAGCCAGGGCACGTTCCAGGCGCGCGCCGAGTTCGCCCTGGATAGGCACGCCCGGCAGAAAGAGGCGCGCCAGGTCGTCCAGCGGCGCGGCGGGGGCGTAGGAGCCATCCAGCAGCCAGGCCAGCACGGTTTCATCCACCAACAGAGGGCGGTTCTGGCGAGGTAAAGCGCTGCTTTCGGAAATGATATGCAGGAGGTGGAAGGTGAAGAGCGGGTTGGCCGGGTTGAGCGAGGCCAACGCGGCCATTCGCTCGGGGCCGCCGGGCGAAAGCACGTTGAGGGCCAGGTTAAGTGTGGCCTGCTTGCGAGTTACATCGTCCTGCAGGTAGCCATAAATCTGCTCAAAGGTCCGGTCCAGTTCGGGGGCCAGGGCCAGGAGGAACACATCCCGTTCGAAGGAGGTGAGGTTGCAAAGCCGGGCCAGCGCATCCAGGCGGGGAGTGTCGCCGGCGTTTTCCATCTGCGCCGCGATCTGACGAGCAGCCGCGGTGGCCTGGTCAAAGGAAGCAGTAAAGGCGGCTTCCTCTTCGGGCGAGAGGACTGCCGCGTCGCCCCAGGTGGTCAGTGGCGGGCGTTGCACAAGCTGTTGGGCGGTCGAATCGGCGATGTACAACCCGCGGTAAGGGTCGTTGGGATCTTGCCCGGCGCGCTGCCATACCAGTTGGCAGCGCTGCAAACGCACTTGCATGCGGGCCAATTCGGCAGGGATATAAAGACAATTGAGGTCGGGCATCACTTTGTATTATACAGGATTGTTGAGTTGCCTCTACGCTCGCGCTCAATCATATTTACTCCAGAAGAGGAAATGGGTTTTCCCGGAGCAAACGTGACAGTCTTGCCAACGTCCCCCAAGAATAACTTAACCTTGGAGGCTTATCCGGTATAATGGCCTAGTCCATTTGAACGTCTTCCCCCTCATACCTCTTCTGTATCCGCAAGGAGCGATTGCGAATCCCGATGCTCACTTCTGAAACCAATTCCATCCATCTGAACAGCCGCCGTCTGTCGGTGGAAGTTGCTCGCCCTGGAACGGTGTATCAGGGTACGCGGTTTGACTGGACCGGGTTCGTCACGCAAGTTGTGCTGGACGGCAAGCATACCTTTTGCGTGCCGGAGTCGTTGACTCCTGGTCAGGGCACGGGGGGAATTGGCATTTGCAACGAATTTGGTATCGATATCGGCACGGGGTATGACGAGGTTGGGGCGGGGGGCTTGTTCCCGAAATTTGGTGTGGGTCTGCTGAAGCGCGGACCAGAGCCGAAGTACAGTTTTTGGCATTCTCAGCCGGTTGGGCAGGCTTTTCCCATCGACATCAGCTCTACAGAGACCAGTGTTACTTTCAGGCTTCAACCGGTGGAATGCAGGGGGTATGCGGCCCGGCAGACCAAAACTCTGACGGTGATGGAAAACCAGCTTGAAGTTGCGTATCGCATGGAAAACACCGGCAACAAGCCGATTCGGACCAACGAATACGTGCACAACTTCATCGGTATCGATGGACTGCTGCTGGGACCTGAATATCAGGTGATTTTTCCGTATCCGGTAGTATTTGAGAAAGCAAACGCGCCCGTGGTGGGGCTGATGAAGCTGCTGCCCGGTTTCTTGCGGGCGCGGATCGACCGAGCCTACGCGGAGAAATCCATTGAACCTTTGGAAGCGCAAGGGGATCATATCCAGATCAAGCATATGCCTCAGCGCTCCTTTTACTGCCGGATGCAGGGCTTTCAGCGCAGCGATCAGCCGCAGTGGGAACTGCGTCACCTTACCAGTGGGGTGAGCATGCGCGAGTACGACGACTTTGCTCCTTGCCGCGTGGCGATGTGGGGCGAGGCGCACGTGATTAGCGTGGAGGTGTTCGTGGCGATCGATCTCCAGCCTGGGGAGTCGATGAGCTGGAAACGACGCTTTGAATTCAATGGATAAGCACGCCGACCACGTCGATTCCCAATGAACCTGAATCTTTTGGAAGGCCATGCATAATTTCCATGCTAGAATTTAAGTATGGCTAGATTTCACATCTCGCGCTCTCACTGGTTTCTATTGGCTTTTCTCGCGGTGGGCCTGATTTGCAGGATTTACGCGAGCGATCCTTCGTGGCTGCACTACGATGAAAATTATTACATCAATATAGCCCAAAATTATGAGGACCGTGGAGAACTGACACCTCATATGTGGCGACTGGAAGATACCAGCATCATCTCTGGGGGCGGTAGTGGGTATGGGATTATTGTCCTGGCCAAGTTGTTGAATTGGATGGGAAATTCTCTGGTGGGTGGCCGACTGCTCAATGCTGGTTTCAGTTTGCTGGCCGGCTGGGTGATGTATTTTGTCGCGCGGATGTGGTGGGGAGAGAAATCGGCAGGGGTGTTTGCTTTCCTTTATGCAATTGCTTCGCCGAGTGGGTTCTATGCTTTGATCTTAAAGATGGACGCTCTCGCGATTCTCGTCCATGCGCTCATCCTGCTGCTTTTTACCCTGGCCGTCCGGCGAAAGATCACTTGGCTGTACGGTTTGGTGGCAGTTTTGGGCGTGGCGGCCATGGAATTTCACGTGCTCAGCGCATTGTATCTGGCTGGGATGGGTTTCTTTGTCGCCATTTCCAACTTGCTCAGCATGATTGAACAAAGAAAATTTCGGATTTTGCCCGAAACCTGGTTTTTCTTTTCTGGGGCGTTGGCCGCGGGGGTGGTTTACCTGGCCGTGCATGTGCTCCCTGCGCCTCAAGAATATTTCATGGTGTCCAATACATGCTTTGAATGTGACGAATTTTTTGTTGTAACCGAATTCAAACGTTTTCTGCGCTTAATGACATTCCGCCCGATTGAAATGCTGGTGGCGCTTTTGGTCGTGGTGGCAGCCTGGAAACGCGGACAATCGCGGGATCGAGAGTATTTGATCTATTTCGCCGGCTGGTTCCTGGCCCAGGTGGTGATTGGCGTGCCGCCTTATGATCATTATTCGAATCACATGTGGCCTTTGCTGGCGTTGGGGTTCGCCGGTCTCGCCGCGCTTGGCTTCAAGCAAGGCGAGGCGAAGCGAAAAATTTGGGGCGCTGTTGGCTACGCAGCGGCGGCGTTGATGCTGGTTGCCAACATGGCGCAGTTGCAAACCGGGTCGATCCCCTATCTATTGAAATATTCCCCGCAGGAAACCGAAGCGCTGGCATATATCCGGCAGCATGTGCCTGTCGATACTGTGGTGATGGCCAAGGTTCCAGATTTTTACCCGTTGAGGGATTACCGGAATTTCCTCTCTCATCGGGATGGCAGTGAGTACGGAATCTTGATTCGAGGCGAGTCGATGACGAATTTCTGGGAGCGCGAGCGTCCGCGGGTGATCTACATGAAACCGGAGGATCTTGAGGCGGATTTTGTCCTGGAGCAGTATATTCAAGAGAACAATTTCATCGAGGTATATCCTGATTTATGGATCGCTCCTGATTTGTAACTTTTTGCCGTGCTGAGGGATTGCTTGAGTCATTCTACTGCCCCGTATGTTCTGAAATCAGATCCGTGGTCCAGCCATTCAAGGATTGTTGGATGGATGCGATCCCGTTCGAACTGGAAAGAGGTTGTGGAGATTGGAACGGCAGACGGAATTCTGGGGCGGATGTTGACACCGCGCTCCTACCGGTTGGTGGGCGTCGAAATCGATGCGGATTGGGCGGAGAAGGCCGGGCCGTATTACGACACAATGATCCATGCAGATATTCAGCAAGTTGATCTCGATATTTTTCGGGGCGTCGACTGCGTGATTTTTGGGGACGTGCTGGAGCACTTGCCGCGACCTGAAAAGACGCTTGGTGGTATCGTGGCCCAACTTTCCCGAGACAGCGTGTGCATCATCAGTGTTCCCAATGTCGCCAATATTTGGGTCCGGCTCAATTTATTGGCGGGCAGGTTTGATTATGCCAAACGCGGAATCCTGGACGAAACCCATTTGCGGTTTTTTACCAGAAAAACCTTTTTGCGCATGTTAGCCAACAGTGGATTGATTGTAAACGAAGTGGCGTATACCCCCATTCCCCTCAACCTGCTGCACCCGGTTTTTGCAAAAACTGGGCCGGGAAGGATGATCCACCAGTTGTTGTATACACTTACCCGTTGGTTCCCCACATTGTTCGCTTACCAGATGATTGGTCGCTGCCAAAAGCGTTTGGAGGAAGAATGAATCCAGCCCCCACCCCGACAATTTTCATCGTCCTGCCCGCTTATAACGCAGAGAAGACCCTGGAAATGACGTATCATGAGATTCCGGAAGAATATCGGGCTCACATCCTCCTGGTGGATGATTGCTCGAAGGACAGGACGGTTGCAGTCGCCGAACAGCTTGGCATTCCAGTCATTCGACACGAGCGGAATTTGGGGTATGGCGGAAATCAGAAGACTTGTTATACAAACGCCTTGAGCCGCGGCGCGGACATCGTGGTGATGCTCCACCCAGATCATCAGTATGACGCGAAAATCATCCCGGCTCTGGTCAAGCCTATTCTGGCAGGTGAAGCCGATGCGGTGTTTGGTTCGCGCATGTTGGGGGGGAGACCTTTGCAGAACGGGATGCCGCAGTATAAGTACATCGCCAATATCCTTTTAACGGCCTTTGCCAACCTGGTTTTCAAACGCTATTTGTCGGAAATCCACTCCGGTTTTCGGGCCTATTCACGGAAGTACCTTGAACATGTTCGGTTTGAAGAAAACAGTAACGATTTTGTGTTCGACACCGAAATCATTGCCCAGGGGATGGCGAATAATTTGTTCTTTCAGGAAGTACCGATTGAAACCCGGTATTTTCCAGAGGCATCTTCGATCAATTTTAGCCGCAGCGTGGTGTATGGATTTGGCGTCCTGGGAGTGCTTTTGAAATATGATTTACACTTGAAAGGCATTCTTAAGCAGAAAAAATTCTTTTCGAAGTGACGCGGAGGTAAGCATGTCGAACCTGTATGAACTGCTGGAGAAACCTCAAGCCGATGAAATGTATATGATCGCCGGGTGGCGGCAGTGGGCGGATGCCGGTTCGGTATCTTCGGGACTGCCGGAATACCTGATTGAATTGAGCGGGGCCCGACTGATTGGTTCGATTCCGCCGGAAGGGTATTACCTGTTCCAGATTCCGGGCACGCATGATCTGATGCGCCCGATTGTTCGCTTTGACGAGGGGTATCCCGCCGAGCTGGACTCGCCGGAGAATCGCTTCTTCTACACTGAGAACAGCCGCCGGGGCGTGGTAATTTTCCTCGGCGACGAGCCGCACATGGACATCGAGCGCTATACGCGGGCGTTTTTGAGCATGGCCCGCGAGTTGGGCGTGCGGCGGATCGTGGGGCTGGGTGGGGTGTATGGCGAGCTGCCTTACGACAAAGAGCGAACCGTGTCGGGTAGTTACAGCCTGCGGGCGATGAAGGAAGAGATGAAAGGCCTGGCGTTGAGCCTGACCGAATATCAGGGGGGCTCCAGCATCAGTTCTTATATTTGTCGACGGGCAGGCGAACGAGGCATGGAATTCGTCGGCATGTATGGGCTGGTGCCGCTGTATGATTTCACCAATCTGGCCCAGATTGGCCACTCTGTGCGCATTGAGAACGATTACGTGGCCTGGCTGGCTATTTTGCGGCGGATCAATTACATGTTCAAAGCCAGCTTTGATTTGAGCGAGCTGAGCTCGCAGGGCCAGGCCCTGACCCGTGAGTTGGCCCAACGAATTGAGGAGTTTGACAAAATGGCCCCGGACGCGGGCGTGAAGGAATACTTCCGCAAGCTGGCGGAAGATTATGACGAAACGCACTTCATCCCGCTGGATGATGTTTGGGAAGAGAACCTGCGCAAGATTCTGGATAAGTTCGAGGACGGAGAAGAGCCGGAGAGCCCTCCCGAAGAAGAGTGAGGGCTAACTGCGGCGGACTGACTCCTGCCGGACCAACTCGCGGCGGAGGAGTTTTCCCACGGGCGTGCGGGGGAGTTTTTCGATGAACCCGACCTCCACCGGCACTTTGTAGTAGACCAACTCAGCGCGGCACCAGGCGATGATTTCGGCGGCTTCCACCTGGGCGCCAGGGCGGACCACCACCCAGGCTTTGACAGCCTCGCCCCGCATTGGATGGGGCACGCCCGCCGCGGCGGCTTCCAACACGCCGGGATGGCGAGCCAGCACCTCTTCGACCTCGCGCGGCCATACAGAAAAACCGCTGACCTTGATGAGATCCTTCTTCCGGTCGATGATATAGAAATACCCGTCTGCGTCCATGCGAGCAATGTCGCCGGTGTGCAGCCAGCCATCCTGGAGCGTTTCGGCGGTTTCTTCGGGCTGATTGTGATAGCCCTGCATGACCTGCGGCCCGCGGATGAGCAGTTCGCCGGGCTGGCCGGGGGGCAGCTCGCTGCGCCCGTCTTTCAGGCTGACGATACGGCAGTCCACGTCGGGCAGGGGCAGGCCGATGGAACCAGCGCGCTTCTCGCCCAGCATGGGGTTGCAGTGGGTGGCGGTGGGGGCTTCGGAGAGACCGTAGCCTTCCATCAGGCTGGCCCCGGTGAGGGATTCAAAGCGCTCGCGCACCTCGGTCAGCAGGGGGGCCGAGCCGGAGATGCAGGCGCGGATGGAACGCAGTTCGTATTTCCCGGCGGCCACATCGGGGTGGCGGTTGATGGCCGCGTACATGGACGGCACGCCAGGGTAAAAACTGGCCTGGTAGGTTTGAATGGAATCCAGCAGGGCGGGCAGGTTGCGCGGATCGTCGACCAGCACCAGGCGCGCGCCCAACATGATCCCCACGCTCATGCCCACCACCATGCCGTAAACGTGGTAGAGGGGGATGGCCAGCAGGACGGTCTCGCGTCCATCTTGCAGCCCGGCCAGCCAGTGACGAAATTGTAGGGTGTTGGCCGCCAGGTTGCGGTGCAGGCCGATGGCGGCTTTGGGGGTGCCGGTGGTGCCGCCGCTGTATTGGAAGATGGCCGGGTCATCGGGCGAAATCTGCCCCGAGAGGGCCGGGTCGGCCCGGAAGGTTCTCACGAGCGATTCCAGCCAGGCGTCGCCGTCGGGCAGGCTTTGCCTGCGCACCAGGGCGCCGTCCAGCCAGCCGGGGAGGTCATCTTCGAGCGAGACGGGGAAGCAGCCTTGCAGGCCGCTTTGGGCGCGGATGGATTGCAGCATGGGATACAGGCTGTGCAGGCCGATCCACCAGGTGGCCCCGGCGTCGTTGAGTTGGTGCAAGGTTTCGGGGGCGGGTGAGTTGGGGTTGAGCGCCGAGACGACCCCGCCCGCCTTGAGCACGGCGTAGTAGGCCAGGATGAAGTGGGGGGAGTTGGGCAGCATGAGGGCCACGCGCTGGCCTTGTTGCAGGCCGCGGGCGTGCAGCCCGGCTGCCAGGCGGTCGGTGAGGGCGGCCATTTGGGAATAGGTGATGACCTGATCGTGGAAAACGGCGCAGGTCTGTTCGGGGTAGCGCCGGGCGGCCTCGTCGAGGAAGTCAAAGACGCGACGGGGCGGGTAGGTGAGGGAAGGAGGCACGCCGGGGTCGTAGTGGTTGAGCCAGGGTTGGGGGGACATGGGGTAATTGTAAAGGAAATCCACGAACCCTGGCAAGTGCATTCCAGGGCAAGTGTTACGCGAATGCGTGCGAATGGAGACGAATGGAAAAATTGTGATCTAGGCGTGGCAGTGCGTCAATAACGCCCGATTTCTGTATAATACCAAACTCCGTTCCGTTGTCCCCAAAAACCAACCCAGTTGCTTGCGGCTATTGGATTTCGTTCAGCAGCCGAACAACATTGATAATGAGTTACCTCGTCGTAGGTGACGGGTAAATCCTCATCATTGAAGGATAAATGAATTCGGCTGTCCTTCTGATAGAAATAAAAAGGTTTGCCATCAAGAAGTTGAAAACCAAACATTTCCTCGTAGCCGTACTGTTCATTAAGGAACAACCCGCCGCGATAAATTTGTCCCACAGCATTGGAATGCACTGTGTTTCCATCTGTGGTGTTGGTAACAAAGGCGATTTCGAGGATCCAATGTTCCTGATCAACCCATAACCCACGTAGTGGTTGAATGGGGCTCACATCGCCACCGTTAAACTCAAAAATTGTGATTTCGTCCTGCTGTAAAACTACCTTAACTTCACCACTTACTTTGGTGTCTAGAATTGCCTTGAAGCGGTTGTCACCGTTCGTAGGATAAGGCAATTTGTATTCGTAAGGTTCATCTTTTGATTGAGCATGTTGTTGAAGAACAGCTTCGTGTTGTTCCTGTCCCAAAATTTCATTCTCCTCGATCGTTAAGCCGAGGTTATTGGGTATGGGTGTACTGAATGGCATAGATATCGGTGTGGCCGTTGATGAAATGGTAGAGGGAGAAGCCTGTAAATCAGGAGTTGGCGAAAATTGCATAGGAGTCTGTTGGGAGTTCGTACATCCATATATGAAAACAATGAATAGAGCCAAAACAGTCCATTTGTACAATGGTTTCATGGGATCCTCCATGTGACAATCTTTTCATCGTGCGAACAATACGATGTGAGTTTCCGAATCCATTCGCGCGCATTAGCGCATTATTCGCGCAAATTCGCGGTTAAATCTCCCCTATGATCAACTGTACCATCCTCTCGACCGGACTCGAGTCGGCGGGGAACCAGTGGATGGTGGGGTCTTCTTCTGGAACCAGGTGTTCTCCAGGGTCATTTTGGCACGCAATCTGCCTTCATTCTCAAGAAATGGTGTTTACCATCCCTAGCGAGACTTGCCTTTGAACCGTTTGAAGCGGTTTTGAATATCCTTGATCACAGTTTTGATTTCCGCCAGGTCGCTTTCGCTGACGTATTTGGCGAGTTCTGCGAGCAGCGCGGTGAGATCGGGCTCATAATAATAAAGTAATGTGGCTATGTCGTTTTCGTAAATGCCTGCTCTCGAAAATGACCCTCTGCTGTATAAATATGGCAGCGCATAAAGTTTAAGCAGCAGTAAGCCTTCCACCGTAGCGATAGGAATATTCCGATCCAGAAGAGATTCGTTCTCGGAGTATTTGTCTTGCACCCTTTTGAAGATTGGGTTTTCTGTAAGCCAGATGTCAATTTGCAGCCCGTAATAATCCGCATGGATTACCTGAATGTCATCGTAGGTGTATTTTAGTTCGGGCAGTTCTTCCAACGAAGAAAATGCCATCAACAGGTCCAAATCCTGGGTATTTCGCCCTTCAACGTAGCGCAAAAGAGCAATGCCGCCGACCAAAACGTACTCGACCTGGCGCTGTTCGAGAAGCGCGAATAAATCTTGCACGGTTTGAAGGAGAGAATCAGAATTCATCTTGTCCCCCGGCCAGTTTTTGGCATCGAAGACAACGGCGTTGCGAATTACCGTTCCGATTTGAGCACTACTTTCAATGGCCATTTTTTTGCTTTTGCAGCTTAAGTGTAGCAGAAAGTTGGCGCGTTGGTTTTACCAAGTTCTGATTTCTATTCGCGGTCATTCGCGTGAATTCGCGGTTAGAACCCCCCTCTGATCAACTCCACAATCCCCTCCACCGGACTCGGGTCCGCCTGGAACCAGTGGATGGTGGGGTCTTCTTCGCGGAACCAGGCCCCCTGCTGGCGGACGTAGCGGCGGGTGAGGCGCTTGATCTGCGTGACGGCCTCCTCCAGGCTCATTTCGCCGCGCAGGACGGCGGCCATTTCGCGGTAGCCGATGGCCGAGAGGGCGGGCGAATTGGGCGGGCAGCCGCGCTGCATCAGCCCGCGCACTTCGTTCAAGAAGCCGGCCTCCAGCATGGCCTGGATGCGGCGATCGACGCGGGCGTACAGCTCGGGGCGCGGGCGGGTCAGGCCGATCATCAGGACGCGGTAGGGCGGGGCGCTGCGCCCGCGCTGGGCCGAGAAGCGCTCGCCGGAATGCAGGACTGTTTCCAGGGCGCGGATGGTGCGGCGGACGTTGCGGGCGTCGATGAACCCGGCGGCTTCGGGGTCCAGCACCGCCAGGCGCTGGTGCAGGGCGTCGCCGCCGATTTCGGCGGCCCATTTTTCCAGTTCGGCGCGCAGGCGCGGGTCGGGCGGCTGAGAGGGGGGCTGCCAGCCTTCCAGCACAGCTTTCACATACTGGCCCGTGCCGCCGACCAGCAAGGGCAGCCTGCCGCGGGCGTGAATGGCGGCAATGGCCTCGGCGGCGGCCTGCTGGAACATAGTCAGGCTCCAGGTGCGCTCGGGGCCGGTCACGTCGATGAGGTGATGGGGCACGCGGGCCAACTCGGCGGGGGTGGGCTTGGCGGTGCCAATGTCCATGCCGCGGTAAAACAGGCGCGAATCGGCAGAGACGATTTCGCCGTTCAAGCGCTCGGCCACCTGCAGCGAGATTTCGGTCTTACCCACCGCGGTGGGGCCGACGATGGCTACCACGGGGGGCAGGTCAGCCGTTGAGGGCGTTTTCGAAGTGCTCAAGGTGGGGTTCCTTCTCTCCGGGTTGCAGCAGGATGGCGATCACGTCCACCTGCCAGTCGGTTTCGGGCTCGTGGGCCAACCAGTAAGCCTGAATGGCCTGCAGGAGGTGTTTTTGCTTGGCCGGGGTGACGGCGGCTTCGGGCAGGCCGTAGCCGGCGCCGGTGCGGGCCTTGACCTCGACGAAGATGGTTAGATCGCCGCGGCGGGTAACCAGGTCAATCTCGCCGTAGGGAGTGCGCACGTTGCGTGCCAGGAGTTTGTCGCCGCGTTCTTGCAGGTAGCGGGCGGCGAAATCTTCGCCCCAACGGCCAATGCGCTGGCGGCGCAGGTCGGGACTCACGCGCGCCTCGCTTCGATCACGGCGCGGTATTCGTCCAGGAGCAGCCCGGCGGTGCGCTCGATGGCGTAATCCTGGGCCGATTGGCGCGCGGCGGCGCTGAGACCGGCGCGGGCTTCGGCGGAGCGGCAAAGCTCGGTGATTTGAGCGGCGAGGTTTTGCGGTTGGGTGTCTTGGGCCAGTAGGCCGTTCCAGCCGTGGCGGATGGTATCGGAGACACCGGGAGAGTGAATGCCGACCACGGGCAGCCCGGCGGCCAGGGCCTCGATGACGGTGAGGGGATGGACCTCGCTGACGGAGGCAGTCACGAAGGCATCTCCGGCGGCCAACAGGTTGGGAACCTGGTCATACGAGAGCGGCCCGGTGAAGTGGACGCGACCGGCCAAGCCGGCCTGGTTGGCAATGGTTTCCAGGGTGGATTTTTCATTCCCGCCGCCGGCCAGCGCCAAATGCGCGCGGGGGCAAGCAGCGGCGGCATCGACAAAAGCCTCGACGAGCAGACGCACGTTTTTTTCTTTGGTCAACCGCCCCACGAAGATGAGCAAGATATCTTCGGGGGAAGCGCTCAGACGTTCACGCCAGCCGGTGGGATCGCCACCGGCAAAGTAGGCCACGTCGATCCCGTTGGGAATGACCTTGAGAGGAGCTTTGACTTTCAGACCGCGCAGCACATCGGCCAAACCCGCCGAGGGGGCTATGACCCGGTCCACGGCGTGGCAAAAGCGGGGCAGTGCCGTGGTCAAGTAAGCGCGGCCCAGAGCCGGGGGCAGAAAGGGCAGGTAGGCGCGCATGTACAGATCGTAGCGCGTGTGGTTGGTGAAGACGATGGGGATGTTGGCGCTGCGGGCTTCACGCAGCGCGGCGGCTCCGCTGGCAAAGGGATGGTTGGTGTGCAAAATATCCACCTGGCGCATGGCGCGGCGGGCAGCGGCAGAAAAACTCAGGCCAAAGGCGTAGCCATTGGGCAAAACCAGCCCCTGAGTAGTGACCACGTTGGCTTCGCCGGGGTCAAAGCGCGGGTTGCCGAAGGAAAACACGCTGACGCTGTGGCCCATTTTTTCCAGCACTTGCTTGTTGAGAGCGATATAATGAGTTACCCCGCTGGTGTAGGGCTTATAGGTGTCGGCGACAAATCCGATGTGCATGCGGATAGTTTACCATCAATTGAAATCATGCTACACTAACGGCAATAGATTTCGTCGTTTGGAACTGCTCCCGCGATTCCAAACGCAACGAAGTAATGCTATGGAGGAGTGAATGCCCGCAGCTGAGATCATTACAATCGGGACCGAACTGCTGTTAGGGGAAATTCAAGACACCAACACCCGCTACCTGGCGCGCACGCTGCGGGATGTGGGCGTGGACTTGTATCGCACCACCGTGGTGGGGGATAACGTGGAGCGCATTGCCGGGGTCATTCGCGAGGCGTTGGGTCGCTGTCAGATCATCCTCACCACCGGCGGGCTGGGCCCCACCGTGGACGACCCGACTCGCGAGGCGGTGGCGCGCGCCCTGGGCGTGCCGACTGTCTTTCTGCCGGAACTGTGGGAGCAAATCTTGGAGCGCTTTCAACGGTACGGACGGCTGGCCTCAGAAAACAACCGCCGCCAGGCGTATGTGCCCCAGGGGGCCATTCCGGTGGAAAACCCGGTCGGTACCGCGCCGGCTTTCATTTGCGAGGTGGGCGAGGCCTGCGTCATCTGCGTGCCGGGCGTGCCGCGGGAGATGGAATACCTCATTGAACACGTGGTCATTCCTTATCTGACAGAGCACTATGCGCTTTCGGGAACGATCAAAGCTCGCGTGCTGCACGCGGCGGGAATCGGGGAATCGGTGGTAGACGATTTGATTGGCGACCTGGAAAAGCTTTCGAATCCTACGGTGGGGCTGCTGGCCCACCCTGGGCAGGTGGATGTGCGCATTACGGCTAAAGCCGGGTCGGTAGACGAGGCTGACCAGATGATCCAGGGCGTGGAGGCCACGGTTCGCGAGCGGCTGGGCGAGGCCATCTATGGCGCGGATGGAGAGACCCTGGAGAGTGTGCTGGCACAAGAATTAGCCCGCCGGGGTTGGGGGCTGGCGGTGTTAGAGTGCAACCTGGGTGGCGATTTGCGCGCTCGATTGGCGCGGGCGAATTTGCCTGAGGAACGCGTGGTGGTGGAGGAGGGCGAATGCCCCGGCGAAGGAGTGGAAGCACGCCTGACCGCGATGATGCGCGAAATGGGCGTTGAGGTCGGGTTGGCGGTCAGATTGCGCCCTGGCGCTGAACGGCAAAGTTTGACTTTGCTGGCTCGGCTCCCGCAGGGGGAAGAGAAGTCCGAGCGTTCTTATGGTGGACCTCCCGCATTAGGAGTTTCCTGGGCAGTGCATAACGCGTTAGACTTTCTACGGCGGACCTTAAGAAAGGAAGCAGAATGAAAACGGTGGATTTGTTGTTGACTCATGCGCATGTGTTGACCATGGACGAATCTCTCAATCAATATGAGGATGGGGCGGTGGCTGTGGCGGGCGATTCGATCGTAGCGGTTGGCCCCAGCGCCGAACTGGAAGCGCTTTATCAGGCGACTGAAACTGTGGATTGCTCGGGCAAGGTGTTGATGCCCGGGTTGGTCAATGCGCACACGCACGTGCCCATGACCCTGTTGCGCGGGCTGGCAGACGACTTGCGCCTGGATGTCTGGTTGATGGGCTATATGATGCCGGTGGAACGCGAGTTCGTTTCGCCGGACTTTGTGCGCCTGGGGACATTGTTGGCCTGCGCTGAGATGATCCGCAGCGGGATCACCAGCTTCGCGGATATGTATTACTTTGAAGAGGACGTTGCCAAGGCCACCGCCGAAGCCGGGATGCGCGCCGTATGCTCGCAGACCGTGCTGAAGTTCCCCAGTCCCGATGCTGGTTCTTACGAAGAATCGCTGGGGTTGGCGCGGGAGTTCATCCAACGCTGGAAGGGCCATCCCCTGATCGTTCCCTCGGTGGCCCCCCACGCCCCTTATACCTGCACGCCTGAAATCTTGGCGGCAACGGCGGCGCTTGCGGTGGAATTCGATGTGCCGCTGCACACGCACATTTCGGAGACAGTCCAGGAAGTGGAAAACATGCGCCACGAACATGGAATGCCGGTGGTTCCGTACGTCAAGAAGCAAGGGTTGTTAGAGGCCAAGGTTCTGGCGGCGCACTGCGTGCATATTGACGAGGGAGAGATGCGTACCTTGCTGCATGCCGGCGCGGGCGTGGCCCACAACCCGTCATCCAACCTCAAGCTGGCTTCAGGTATTGCACCCGTGACGCGCATGTTGGAAACGGGGCTCAACGTGGGCATTGGCACGGATGGGCCCGCCTCCAACAACGACCTGGACATGTTTGAGGAGATGCGGTTGGCGGCTTTTATTGCCAAGGGCGGCAGCGGCGACCCCACGGCTCTGCCCGCGGTTCAGGCGGTGCTGATGGCCACGCGCGTGGGCGCGCAAGCCATGCACATTGGCGATATCACCGGTTCGTTGGCGGCGGGAAAACGCGCTGATTTGATCCTGGTAGATATTTCACCTTTGCACAATGCGCCGCGGTTCCGCCGCGATCCCAATGGGGCTTATGCCCAACTGGTGTATGCAGCCAAGTCGCACGACGTGAGCGACGTGATGGTGAATGGATGCTGGCTGATGCGAGATCACGAGTTGCTGACCGTACGCGAGGCGGAGCTGTTGCAGGCCGGGCAGGAATATGCTCAAAAAATCGACGCCTTTTTGATCCAGCGCGAGCAGTCGCTGCTTTCCAAGTTGATTGCTATTGGCGGGGCCAGCGAAGAGGAGAGCTTTGAGATCCAAATCAAAGCGCCCATCCCCGAGCGCGACACGCTCCTTGATGCACTCAACCGTCCCGAGATTAAGATTATGCGCAAACGGCACTACCGGGAGTATGACACCTATTTCCATTTTGCCGAGCCAGAAACCAGCCTGCTGCGTTTCCGCGAAGATCATTTTGTGGATGAGAAGGGTAACGTGACCAACGTGCGCTCGCGGCTGACCTTGCTGGGGGCGCACGAACACCAAATGGAACAGGTGGTGCTGTCGCGGGTGCGCTATTTTGCCCCCGCCGCCCACAGCCTGCGCTTCTACCGTGAGTACTTCAAGCCGGATAGCGAGGTGGAGGTGGAGAAAGATCGCTTGCGCTACCTGGTGGTCTATAAGGAGACCGAGTTCTTTATCAATATTGACCAGGTCAACCGCCCTGCGTTGGGCTGCTTTGTCGAGATTAAGACCCGCACCTGGAGCCGCAAGGATGCCCGCCGCAAGGCCGAACTGGCCAAAGATTTGATGGCGTTTTTGGGCGCTGACCTGGAACAGACCACCCTGGACGATTACCTCGACATGGTAAAATGAAACGATTCTACGCTACGAAGCCGAGATAATTGCCGAGTTCTGCTCAGGCAGAACAGGATTAAACGAAATTTCGGATCGAGGATTTGCCTGAGCGATCATCAGGAGAGGAGGGAAGGGAATGGCTGCTTCTGAACCCATCCGAGTGCTGTTTGCCGGGGCCGAGGCTGCGCCGTTGGTCAAAGTCGGCGGCCTGGGAGATGTAGCCGGGGTGCTGCCGTCCATTCTTCCAAGGTTGTCCGAGTCTGCGCGGGAGGGCAGGACGCTGGATGTGCGCGTGGTCATTCCCTACCATCCCACCATTCCCCGCGACACCCCCACTATCCGCCCGCTGCTCAAGTACAAGACACGCTTCTCCGGTGGCGCAATCGACACGCAGGTGTACCAAACGGAGTTGAATGGCATCATAACCTACCTGATCGACGGCGAGCCCATTCCGAAGCAGGGCGGGGTGTATAACATCGATACGCAAAAGGACGGGCGCAAGTTCACCTTCTTCTCGCTGGCGCTGTTACAACTGCCGAAAGCTTTGAAGTGGCCTGTCGACATCTTGCATGCGCAGGATTGGCACGTGGGCGTGGCGGTTCACATGCTGGCGGAACTGCGCAAAACCGACCGTTTCTATGCCGGCACGCGGAGTGTGTTCACCGTACACAATTTGCCCTACATGGGCGCGGGAACCGACCAGGCCATGCGCGAGTTTGGTATTCCCGAAAACACCGACCCGCGACTGCCGGATTGGGGTCATTACCAGCCGCTGCCCATGGCGCTCTCGGCAGCCGACATCATCACCACGGTTTCGCCAACCTACAGCCGCGAAATCCTGACCCCAGAGTTCGGCTGTGGCCTGGAGGGCTTTTTGCAGGAGCGCTCCGACAGCCTGGTGGGCATTCTCAATGGAATCGATCTGGAGTCTATCAACCCGGCTACTGACCGGGCCCTGGCGCAAAACTTTGACCTCGAGCATCTAGCCAGCCGCTCGGCCAACAAGCAAGCCTTATTGGCGGAGGTGGGGTTGGATTCGAGCAAAGATCTGCCCTTGTTGATCTTGATTAGCCGCATGGACCACCAGAAGGGTGTGGACCTGGCCGTCGGCGCGCTGGCGGAGATTACAGATTTGCCCTGGCAGGCCATCCTGTTGGGCACGGGTGAGCCAGGGCTAGAGGAGATGAGCCGCCAGTTGGAAGCCAATTTGCCCGAGCGCGTCCGCGCCGTGATTCGCTTTGACGCGGCCTTCTCACGGCGCATGTACGCGGGGGGGGATATGTTACTGATGCCGTCGCGGTATGAACCGTGCGGTTTGGCGCAGATGATGGCCATGCGGTATGGCTGCCTGCCGGTCGCCAGCGCCACCGGTGGGCTACGCGACACGATAAGCGACCAATCCGATCCCGCAGAAAGCAGCGGCTTCCTGTTTGAGGGCGCGACGATGCAAGCTCTGGCTGGCACTTTGCGGCGCGCGTTGGCTGAATATGGAGACCAGGAGGGATGGGCTGCCCGGCGTAAATTCGCCATGCAGCAAATCTTCTCCTGGGAGCGGTCGGGACAGGAATATATGCGTCTGTATTTGCGTTTGATCAACCCATCTTGATCGAAAAGGAAGGTACTATGCAATTTCCGCGTTCTTCCGGTATTATCTTGCATCCCTCCAGCCTGCCCGGGCCGGATGGAATTGGCGATTTGGGCCCTGAGGCTTACCGCTGGGTGAACTTCCTGGCCGAAGCAGGGTGCAGTTTGTGGCAAGTGCTGCCGCTAGGCCCCACTGGTTATGGGGACTCCCCATACCAGTGTTTTTCGGCTTTTGCCGGAAATCCCTACCTGGTGAGCGCGGCGGTGCTGTTGGATGAGGGCCTGTTGGGGCATGATGATTTGCTGGACCGGCCCGCTTTTCAACCGGGGCGGGTGGATTATGGCCCGGTGATTGAGTGGAAGCTGAAGCTGTTGGAGCGGGCTTTCAAGCGGTTCAAAAAGTCTACTTCGGTCAAGCGGCAGGAGGCCTTCCAGGCATTTCAACAAGCGCAATCCTTGTGGCTGCCCGACTTTGCCCTATTCATGGCGATTAAAGAGTCTCAGGGTGGGATTTCGTGGGTGGATTGGCCCGACCCGTTACGGCTGCGCGAGCCCCAAGCGTTGGAGACCTTCCGCGAGAGCCACGCGGATGACATTCTGCGGCACACCTTCCGCCAGTTTGTCTTCTTCCGCCAGTGGACAGCGCTCAAGGCTTACGCGAACGCCAAGGGGGTCTCGATCATTGGCGATATGCCTATCTTCGTGGCCTTTGACAGCGCGGACGCCTGGTCGAATCCAGAATTGTTCCACTTTGATGAAAACCGCAAACCAACCGTGGTGGCGGGCGTTCCCCCCGATTACTTCTCGCCGACCGGGCAATTGTGGGGCAACCCATTGTACCGTTGGGAGTACCACACCCAGACAGGGTATGCCTGGTGGCTAGATCGGCTTCGCGCGGGCTTGTCGATGGTGGACATCCTGCGGGTCGATCACTTCCGCGGCTTTGCTGGCTATTGGGAGGTGCCCTTTGGCGCTGAGACCGCGGTGAAAGGGCGCTGGGTACCTGCTCCGGGAAAGGATTTGTTCGCGACCATCCAAAAGGAACTGGGGAATTTGCCTATCATCGCCGAGGATTTGGGTGAGATTACCGTGGACGTGGACGATCTGCGCGACAGCTTCAACCTGCCGGGGATGAAGATTCTCCAGTTTGGATTTGATGCGCCCGAGAACGATTTCCTGCCCCATAACTACCCCCGCAACTGTGTGGCGTATACGGGCACGCATGATAACGATACCTCTCGCGGTTGGTACGAAACCACCGCGGAAAGCGAGCGCGACCTGCTGCGCCGCTATTTGGCTCGTTCCGGCCAGGACGTGTCCTGGGATATGATCCGGGCCGTGTGGGGGTCGGTTGCAGACATGGTGCTGGCCCCGCTGCAAGATTTCCTCTCGCTGGGCGGCGAGGCTCGCATGAACTTCCCTGGAAGGCCCAGCGGAAATTGGGGCTGGCGCATGGACGGGCAGTCGTTGAGCGATGGTCTGCGACAGCGTATTGCGGAGATGAACTTCCTTTACAGCCGCCTGCCGGAGGGCAAAGGTAAGCCCAAGGCAAAGAAGACGACCGAAGGATATTTTCTTTAATCGCCAGCCCGGATTTGAAATTCGGATCGTGTAAATCGACAAACAGGGCGTATTACGCGCCCTGTTTGTCTTGATGGTCAAATGCGGAATTTGTCTCTGGCTGCTATCCCATACGCGGCTCGATCAAGCCATAGGAGCCGTCGCGGCGCTGATAGAGCACGTTGATGGCGTTGGTGTTTGCATTGTAGAAGATGAAGAAATCTTCGTGTCCCAGGCGGCTCATTTGTTCGATAGCTTCCAACTCGTCCATCGGCACCAGGGTAAAGGTTTTGCGGCGGGCAATGACGGGCTGGCCTTCGGTTTCTTCCTCGCTCTCAATCGCTGGAGCGGCGAGCTCGGCAGCCGAAACCCCGTCACCCCGACCGCGAGTGCGCTTGCCCTTGAAGCGCTCGATCTTGCGTTGCATTTTTTCCAGGGCAGCATCCACGGCGGCAAACAGATCGTCCGAGCGTTCTTCGGTGCGCAAAATATAACCGCGCCCGCGCAGGGTGATCTGCGCCACCTGGCGGTCAGCCGGGCTGCGCATGGATTTTTGGAAATCAAGGTCGACGCGGGTTTCATCTACATCGTTAAGAAAGCGATCCAACTTGGCGACCTTTTTGGTCACGTAATCGCGGATTCGATCGGTTAGTTCCATGTTGTGGGGGTAGATGTCAACCTTGAGTGTCATAGGATCCTCCTGATGAGAGAATAGAAATGGATGCGAACGGCGGTCAAGCCGCCAGCGACACAAAGTTGGCCCGGGCCGCAGTCAGGCCGTAGCAGGCTTTTGCTCCGGCATCAAGCAGCGCCAGGGCGCATTCCTGGATGGTAGAGCCCGTGGTGGTGATGTCATCTACCAGCAGGATGGACTTGCCTTGCACAAGCGCGGGGTTGGCCCAAAATGCCCCTTGCACGTTTGTGTGGCGTTCAGCCGCGGTGAGCGTCACCTGCGATTCTGTGTCCCGTGTGCGTTTGAGGCAGCGGGTTGAAAAGGACAGCCGGTGGGCAAGCGCCAGTGGGCGAGCCAACAGGGTAGATTGATTATACCCGCGTTCAGACAGGCGCGTTTTGCCCAAAGGCACGCTGGTGACCAGATCGACGGGCCAGCGAAGCTGGGCCAGCAAAGCCGCCATCGGTTGGGCCAGAGCCTCGCCCAGACCCACGTCACGGCTGTACTTCAAACGGTGTAGAGCTTGCCGCAGCGCGCCGTCAAAGACGTAGCACGAACGCAACTGCGTATAGGCGGGAGAGACAGCATGGCAATGGTCGCACTCGTCACCATCCCGCAGCATTACGCCGCAGCGCTGGCAGATGGGACCGCTGATGGGCATGGCGGCATCGCTGCATGTTCGGCACCAGCGCTCTCCTGGCGCGCCGCAGCCGCCGCAGTGCGGCGGGAAGACCCAATCGATCGCTTCCCAAAGCAGATGGTATAGCTTAGAGGCAGGCGGCTGGTCGAGTCTTGCCAGGGAGGCCCTGGGCTCTGCCAGGGAAGCCCTGGGTTTTTCCAGGGTCATGAGCAGCTCCTGGTTGCCGAATTAAAACATCCCGGCGAGCGCCGAATTCATAATGCGCAAAGCAGCGGGGGTCATAAGCACGACCATCAATGAGGGGAAGATGAGCAGAGCCATAGGGATGAGCATTTTTACTGGGGCCTTGTGAGCCTCTTCTTCGGCTAATTGACGACGCTTGACGCGCATCTGATCCGATTGAATACGCAGCACTTTGGCCATGCTGACGCCTAATTGTTCCGATTGGATGACCGCGGCCACAAAGCTGGTCATTTCGGCCAGGCCAATGCGGTCGGCCATGTCGCGCAGTGCTTCGCGGCGCACCTTGCCCAGTTGCACTTCCTGGATGACGCGGGCAAAGGCCAGAGAAAGTTCCGATTCCCATTTCTCGCTCACCTTGGACAAAGCGGCGTCAAAGCCCAAGCCGGCTTCCACGCAAATGGTGAGTAGATCGAGCGCGTCAGGCATCGCTTTGCGAATTTCTTTTTGGCGAGCATTGATCCGTCCCGTCAGCCACAATTGAGGAAGGTAGAATCCGATCACCGCGCCGCCGATGGCCATGAGGAGTTTTTGACCAACGGGCCAATCAGATTGGCCGAGGGTGAACACCAGGATGAGCACTGTGAGAAGCAAGCCGCCAATGATGAACTGCAATGCCAGGAAGATGGTCGGATCCATACGTCCAGGGTTGCCGGCAAGTTCCAATTTGCGCGCCGTGCTTTGCATGGCGTTTTGTGGGGTGAACTTAACGGCAATATCACCCAATTTTCGTGCAATCGGATAGATGATGCGCTCCTGGAAGGGCAGGGAAAGCTCAATTTTTTCCAGGTTCACTTGTTCGCCACGCTGGTTGAATTCCTCGAGGCGACTGAGCAAAGCTCGATCATCACTGGTTTGCGGCTGGCGCATTCCAATGTACACCAAAGCCGCGGCCCCCCCAACAATCAGTAATCCGACCAAGATAAAAATAATGGTTGTAGTCATTGTGGGTGACCTCCAGTGCTAAACCTCGATATCGGCAATCTTATTCATCACGACGTACCCGGTGATGATCAACATGGCCGCGCATGCCAGGGCAATATATCCGCATGGCAGGTTGGCGTTGTTCGCGGGGTTGAAAAACTCCATCATGTAAGCACGGTTGAGCAGGTAAAGAATGCCCATGACGAACAGGGGCATCATGGCCAAGAAGCGGCCCGAGTACATAACCTGTGAGGTTAGCACCCGAATCTCGCCCTTGATGCGGACACGTTCGCGAATGGTGTAGGAGATGGTGTCCAAGATTTCAGCCAGGTTTCCACCGACTTCGCGCTGCACATTGATGGCGGTGACCACCAAATCGAGGTCTTCACTGGGGATGCGGCGCAACAGGTTGTCGAGGGAAGTCTGCATGGGCACGCCTAGCTGCATTTCCTGGACCACCCGGCGGAATTCGTCGCAGATGGGTGGGGGGAGTTCTTTGCTGACGGCTTCCATCGCTTGCATGGTCGAATAGCCGGCGCGCAAGCCGTTGACCATCAGGTTGAGCATATCTCCAAGTTGTTCGTTGAATTTGACCAGACGCTTGGACTGCTGGCTGTTCACGTAGAAACGGGGCAGGAAGAGACCGACCGCTGCGCCACCTAAGCCGCCCAAAATACTTTGACCGGAGATGAACCAAACCACAAACCCCACTAAGACGGCGGAAAGGAACATGACAGTGACAAACTCGCCGGCCTTAAGCCGAATGTCTGCTCGAGCAAGGTCACGGGCCAGCTTTTCTCCAAAAGAGGAACCCGCAACTCGTTTATTCAGCCAATCGGCAACGGGAGTTTGCGTACCTCGATCAGCCTCGGTTCTGGGGGCTTCGGCGTAACGACCGATGCGGTCTTCAACTTCAGACCGTTCGGACGTGACAGAAATGGCGATGCCAACGATCAGAAGAATGACCGCCAGAGCTGATCCGATGATTAGGATTAAGGTCATGTCCATAAAGTTTCATCCTTGTCGGGGGATGACACCGACCGCACATGGCGCGGCGGGTTAGTAGCGACGGCGGTCCCCAATACCAAAGATTGTAGCAGGCAGATGAATTCCAGAAGCTTCAATTTTATCCATAAAGCGGGGTCGCAAACCGGTAGGGCGCAAACGGCCAATAATTTTTCCGTTCTCATAACCGGCCTGCTCATAAACAAACAAGTCGGTCGTGGTGATGACGTCACCTTCCATGCCCGAGACTTCGGTAATGTTGACAATCTTGCGGCTTCCGTCGCGCATGCGTTCCTGGTGAACAACCAGGTCGACGGCGGCGGATATTTGCTCACGAATGGCGCGAATGGGCAGTTCCATGCCTGCCATGAGGCTCATGGTTTCCAGGCGGGAGAGGGTATCTCGCGGGCTGTTCGAGTGGGCAGTGGTCATGGAGCCATCGTGACCGGTGTTCATGGCCTGAAGCATGTCCAGTGCTTCGTCACCGCGGCATTCTCCAACCACGATTCGATCGGGGCGCATGCGCAAGGCGTTGATGACCAGCGCGCGAATGGTGATTTCGCCCTTGCCTTCGATGTTGGCCGGGCGAGATTCCAGGGTGACCACATGCTCCTGGCGAAGTTGTAGCTCGGCTGCGTTCTCGATGGTCAAAATGCGCTCGTCGGCTGGGATGAAGCCGGACAAGATGTTGAGCAAGGTGGTTTTGCCCGAGCCTGTGCCGCCTGAAACAATGATATTGAGTCGGGACGAAACGCAAGCTTTGAGGAACTCCACCGCTTCGGGGGTAATCGAGCCGTATTGAATGAGTTGATCAACGGTGATGGGTTTCTTGGAGAATTTGCGGATGGTTAGGGTGGGGCCGACCAGAGAGATGGGCTGGATGACGGCGTTCACGCGGGAGCCATCGGGCAAGCGAGCGTCCACATAGGGGCTGGACTCGTCGATGCGGCGGCCCAACGGCGCTACGATGCGTTCGATGATGCGCATGACGTGGGCGTTGCTTTCAAAAGTCAGGGGCGCGCGATGAAGGCGGCCTCCTCGCTCGATGTAGATGTTCTTGGCGCCGTTGACCATGATTTCCGTGATGGTCTCATCTTCCAATAGAGGCTGGAGCGGTCCAAAACCAAGAATCTCTGCGGCAATTTGCTCGAACATGCGGGCGCGTTCGGGGCGGGACAGAACGATATTCTCTTGCGAGAGGATCTGTTCAAACAGCTCTTGAATGGTGCGCCGCACCTCGGCAACTTTGGAGGGATCGGTGGATGGCTCAAGCGTGGAGATGAGCTTGTTTTGAACGCGGTTTTTGAGATCCTGGTAGGTATCTTGCGCCGAAGGAATGTTGGGCGCGGCAACGCGCCGCGCACCCTGAACTGGTGTTTGCTGCGGTGAAGCGGGGGTTCCAGAGTTGTTTTGGTTGCCAGAAGGCGTACCTTGTATTCTCTTTAAGATTGACATTTACTTTCTCCTTAAGGGCCGCTCAACCAGTAAAATAAGGCCCTTTGGTTATTTGGCTTCAACCTCAGTATTCTCTAGCTTGATGACTTTTTCTTTGATGAGATCGACGAGTTGGAGTATGCTCTTGCCAATGGGCTGCGCTTTATTATCTATCATGAACGGAATGCCGCGATTTACGGCATTGCTGACGATTCTTTCGTCATTTGGAAGGGCGATCACGATTTCCTGACGGAGGCTTTCGCCAACCCGTTCCGGTGAAATGGCAATGCGTTTGTCATAACGATTCATAACAAACATGATCCGGCTGCGTTTCAAGCCCGAAGCATCTGCCAAAGTAAGGAACAGGTTGCAGTTCTTGATCGATGGGATATCCTGCGTGGTGACGAGAAGGATAATATTGGAGATATCTAATGCCGCCTGGACGGCCTCGGTGAGATAGGAGCCCGTGTCAATGACCACGTAGGAGTAAATATGGCGGAGGAAATCGATCAGTTTCGAGAACTGGTCGCCTGTAACCTTGTCGGCCATTTCGGGGCGCGGGGCGGCTGCCAGGATATCAATCCCGGTCGCCCGGTTATTGACCATCACTTCCTGGATAATATCGGTATCCAATTCATCGGCGCGAGGGGCCAGGTCGAGGATGGTGTTCTTGCCTTGCTCGTTGAGGAAGACCGCTACATCACCAAATTGCAGGTTGCCGTCTACCAGGGCTACGCGATTCTCTTCAGTTCGTAGTGCAATTGCCAGGTTGGTCGCAATGGTCGTGCGACCGGTGCCGCCTTTGGGACTGTAGATTACAACGACCTTGCCGAGTGAAACGGTGGGTTTGGCCTGCGCGGGTATTCCACCCATATCGACAGGGCCAGACGGGAACGAAGCGGCAGCTTTCTTGCGCTCTTCGTGGGCCATTACGCCTGCACGGCGGATGGCATCGGTCAGCTCGTCGATCATGGGAGGCTTGGTGAGGAAATCGCGCGCGCCAGCCAACATCGCCCGTCGCATGTAGCTTGGGTCACTTTGCACCGAGAGAATGACCACCTGGACGTGAGGAAGTTTCTTTTTCACCTCACCCGTGGCGGTAATCCCGTCCATATCGGGCATATTAATGTCCATGATGATAACATCTGGTTTCAAAGCAATAGATTGGTCGATTGCTTCGCGGCCAGTCCGCGCAGTACCCGCCACCTCGATATTGCTGTCAAATTGCAACATGCGGCGGATGTTTTCTCTTGCCTCGGCGATATCATCGACAATTAAAACCCGAATTTTTTCTTGAGCCGGCATAAATGCTCCAGTCGTTTAGCAGTTATGTGTAAATATCCTGGTGAGTAACAAAGTTACCCACCAGGATAAGAACGATTTATTGCGGAGGGGCGGTTACGACGGCAGGCTGGGTGCTGGGGAAGGGGCTAACCGTATTGGGGAGGGCATCCAGGCGCGGCTCCAATCCGTAGGGCAGTTTGGCCGGATCCGGAATGCCATAGTAATCCAGAATGAACTGTAAGGTTACAGCTTCGGTGGCGATGCGGTCGATATCCCCTGCTCCACGCATTACCAGGTTCAGCTTAGCGCCTGCCAGGATGAGGTAGTTGAGCGAAACAGCGTCTTGCGGAGACACGATCAAAGTGACCGTATCTGGAACAACCGGTTCGGCAGCGACTTCCTCAGCAGGGGCAGCTTCTGCCGTTTCGGCGACAGGTGTGGGCTGGGGAGAGGCGAGGCTGAAATCTCCTACCTGAAGGACGATGGCGTCTTGAATGAGGGTTTGGCTGACCATCCGCGGACGTTGAGGCTCATTCGGTACCACATAGATCGCTTGATTCAGCACGGGGTCTAATTCGATGCGTCCGGCAACGCTGCCCTCGCTCAGAGTGATTGTTGAGGATGCCGCAACCGGACCACCTTCACCGGTGGGGCCAGGAGCAATGACCAACCCGGTCGTGTTGGGAAGCTTGGATTGGAAGCCGGCATCCAGGTCGACCATCATCATGGTCACAATGACGTTGACATGGTCGCCAGGCGTCAGGCCATAGGCTACGGCAGACAGTTTGCTGACCGGAATGGGAATGGCTACCTGCCCACGCGGGATTTGGAAGGCGGCGGGCGAGTTGGTCAAGTTGGGATCTACTAACATGCTGGGGGTCAAGGGCGTTTGCGCTTCCACGTCGGACTTGGCGCGCTTGCCAATGACTTGCTCGATCCCTGTAATGAAAGCTCCTTCGACCAGGTCCCTCTCGGGGTATGGAACTTCCACAACGTACTGTTCGGTGATTTCTGAGCCTCGCGAGATCTTTTGGGTGGAGATGACGATGTTCACCATCTTCACTTCAGGAGTCGGCGTGGCTGCTGCCGGTTCTTGAACTGGATTCATGCCGGGGATCAATCCACCCAGGCCTCCTCCACCCAAGAAACGGGTAGCAACAAACACCAGTGCTAACACCAACAAAAGCACAACTGCGATAGCAATGAATGCTCTCCCCCGGCGTTTCCCACCTGTGGCCATGTGAGCCTCCTACATTAGAAATTTTCCAAGCTGAGATGTTTACGTACCATAACTTTCTATAATTATACGCCAATTTGTAAATAACCAATAAAAAAGATGTCAAATTTGTAAATAAATTACCGAAATTTCACCTATCACCAAAAAAGGCCCTGCAAGCAGAGCCTTTTTTGGCCTAATCGAATAACAAACGTGATCTGCTTAGATCCGGGTTACGACATTGCTGAAGATGTTGCCAATGGCGGGGCCGAGCAACGCAAGAATGACGATAACGACTACTGCAACCAAAACGAGAATCAGCGCGTACTCAACCAAACCCTGACCTTTTTCCTTCGGAGCGAACAACATGTTTTTCACCTCCTTCCTTTCGCAAAGTACAATTCTGTGAAGAACTATCCTCATTATATCCAATCCGGATTTGATTACAATAGGGTGATACATTACAGGAACCTTACAAGAAAACACAACATACTGGATCCATGACCGCTTGGCCAACTCGCCATCTGTGGGGAAGGATGGGTAATCTTGATAGAAATTTGACATTTATGGGGGAGCCTGTATTGTTCCTTGATGGAAATTTGACTATAATCAACTCAGGATCAAATACGCGATAGGCAAGCGATTTAAGATCTGGCAGAATAAAATTGTGAGATGAACTGGCCACTATAGGAGGCGCAATGAGTGACATTCTCGGACGTGTTTTGGAAGATCAAGATTTCTTCCGCAAAATTTTGGGAAAAATCCCCGGTTTCAATGGCTATTTTGACCGGGCCAATCGGCGGTCGGCGGATAAGCTGCTGCGCGAAACGATCGCGAATCGCTTTGAGGCCTTGGGCCAGCGCATTTCGGGACTGCAGCGCGATTTGATCAGCCAGGGTGAAATTCGTTTGATTGACGATTTGGAAGCCGCTGCGTTGAAAATTCGCCAGTTCACCGATCGAATTCGCACCGCCAGCTATGGATACGCCGGATTCTTCGATGCCGTGAAGGTCAATTCGGAAGAGTTGGCGCAAATTTACCAATACGACTTGGCGCTGCTGGAAGGCGGTGACGAGGTTGAACGCTCGATTGATAATGTAGAGGCTTCGTTTGGCACCGATGGACTGGTTGCGGCCATTCGCCACCTGACCAAACAGGCTCAGGCTTGCGTGGATGCCTTCGACAAGCGCGCCGAGGTCATTCTCAACAGCGGGCAGCAGCAAGGTCAACAGTAATTGTCTCAGGCAATAACGGAGAGAGGAAACCATGGCTAGAATTTTTGATGTTGTTGAATACCCCAGCGAGATGGCGGAGGAATTGGTCCACCGCTTCCCTGAGCAGGGGGTGGCTGACCTTCGCTTTGGTTCGCAGGTCATTGTGCGCGAGTCACAGCGCGCGGTGTTCTTCCGCGACGGACATGCGCTGGATGTGCTTGGCCCAGGCCGCCACACCATCAGCACGGCTAACGTGCCGGTGTTGACCGACTTTCTTGGTAAAGCTTTTGATAACCGCACGCCTTTCACGGCGGAGGTGTACTACGTTTCGATGCGCGAGTTCGCGGATCGCAAATGGGGCACCCCGCAGCCCATCCTGGTCTCCAATCCGGGCATGGGGTTGGGCGTGGCCCTACTGCAAGGCTATGGCAGCTACAGCTTCCAGATTAAAGATGCGCAGCAGTTCGTGACCCAAATTGTCGGCGCTCAGGGAATGTATCGCACTTCGGATATTGAAAACCGCTTGCGGGTGATGCTGCTCTCGAAGTTACAAGATTTGCTGGCCGAAACCGCTGTAAAGAACAGCGTGGCTGCGCTGATTGGCTTGACCGAAGAGATTGGCGCGGGTGTGCGGGCCAAGGCCCAGGATGACTTCGCGGCGATCGGGTTGCTGCTGAAGAGCTTCTACATTGGCAACCTCAAGCCGTCTGAAAAGTCGGCGGAAGAACTGCGCCAGATGGGTATGCTCGATACGACCACCTACACCCAGTTGCAGGCCGCGGACGCCATGCGCGACGCAGCGCAGAATCCGGGCGGTGGCGCGGGCTTGACCGCCGGCATCGGGGCCGGGTTGGGGATCGGCAACATCCTGACCAACACCTTGCAAGGTGGGGCGGCGGGCCAACAGGCTGGCCTGGGTGGCGCCGTGGCTGCCGGGGCTGGGGCCGCGGGTGCTGCCAGCGCTGGTATTCCGGATGTGATGACCCCATCGGAGGCGGCGGGCATTCTGCGCGTCTCGGAAGAAGATGTGGTGGCGGCCATTACGGCGGGCGATTTGAAAGCTCGCAAGATCGGCAGCGCGTATCGCATTAGCAAAGAGGCTTTGGAAGCCTTCTTGAAGGGGTAAACTAACCATTGTGAAACAAAAAAGGCGTGGTGTTTCGGCATCGCGCCTTTTTTGTTCCTTGCCGAGCGGTGGCTCATTCCGGGGCATCATTGACAAATTCGCGTCACTTAGGGATTTATGTTATAAATAATATAGAATGAGCCAAACCACTCGGCCAGTATGGAACCAATCCCGGGTTTGTGGCGTTCGCGGGTGAACCTTTGCCTGGAACTCCCCAAATTCGGGTTTTCCTATCTACTGACAGAGCTATCCGTATATTTTGGGGAAAGGTATGAAACTTCACGAGTATCAATCCAAGCACATCTTCGCGAAGTACGGCGTGCCAATTCCGCGCGGGCACGTGGTGACTACCGCCGGCGAGGTGAAACACCTGGCCGAAGAATTGGGCAACCGGGTCGTCATTAAGGCGCAGGTGTTGGTGGGCGGGCGCGGCAAAGCAGGCGGCATTCGCCTGGCCAAAACCGCCAAAGAAGCCGAAGAACTGGCTACCCACATTCTGGGCATGGAACTGAAAGGCCTGCCGGTGCGCAAGATTTTGGTGGATGAGGCGGTTAGCATCACCAAAGAGATCTACCTGGGGATTACCAATGACCGTACCGCCCGCAAGCCGGTGATGATGGCCTCTTCTGCCGGCGGCGTGGATATCGAAGAGGTTGCTGCCCGCACCCCGGAAAAAATTATCAAGGTTCACATCGACCCGCTGCTGGGCTTGCGCGAATACCAGGCCCGTGACCTGGCCGCGGCCATTGATTTGCCGCGCAGCCTGTGGCGATCGTTTAGTGAAGTAGCGACGGGTCTGTGGAACGCCTACGTGGCTTGCGATGCGACCCTGGCAGAAATCAACCCGCTGGTTATTACCAACGAACAACGCTTGCTGGCGCTGGATGGCAAGATGGTGGTGGATGATAACGCTCTGCCCCGACGTCCCGAGTTGAATGAGATGCGTGACATGGACGTTGAAGATGAGGCCGAGGTGGAGGCGCGCAAGTATGGTCTGTCTTACATCAGCCTGGATGGTGAAATTGGCTGCATGGTCAATGGGGCCGGGTTGGCGATGGCGACTATGGATATCATCAAGCTTTCGGGCGGCGAGCCGGCTAACTTCCTGGACATTGGTGGTGGGGCCAGCGCCGAAAAGGTGGCCGCTGCGTTGCGGATCATTCTCTCCGATGCAAAGGTGAAGGCGGTGCTCTTCAATATCTTTGGGGGGATCACTCGCTGTGACGAGGTGGCGCGCGGAATCCTGGCGGCGCTGAAAGAAGTGAAGACCCAGGTGCCGATGGTGGTGCGCCTGGTGGGCACCAACGCCGAGGAAGGCCGGCGGCTGCTGGCGGAAGCCAACATGGCGACTGCTGAAACACTCCTCGAGGCGGCGCAAAAAGCGGTCGCGATTGCGAAAGGGGCCTGATCATGAGCATCTTAATCAACAAGAATACACGCCTGTTGGTGCAGGGTATTACTGGTAACGAAGGTCTGTTCCACACCACCCAGATGGTGGCCTATGGCACCAATGTGGTGGCTGGGGTGACGCCGGGCAAGGGCGGGGAATGGGCGCTGGATGGCAAGATGGTGGTGGATGATAACGCTCTGCCCCGACGTCCCGAGTTGAATGAGATGCGTGACATGGACGTTGAAGATGAGGCCGAGGTGGAGGCGCGCAAGTATGGTCTGTCTTACATCAGCCTGGATGGTGAAATTGGCTGCATGGTCAATGGGGCCGGGTTGGCGATGGCGACTATGGATATCATCAAGCTTTCGGGCGGCGAGCCGGCTAACTTCCTGGACATTGGTGGTGGGGCCAGCGCCGAAAAGGTGGCCGCTGCGTTGCGGATCATTCTCTCCGATGCAAAGGTGAAGGCGGTGCTCTTCAATATCTTTGGGGGGATCACTCGCTGTGACGAGGTGGCGCGCGGAATCCTGGCGGCGCTGAAAGAAGTGAAGACCCAGGTGCCGATGGTGGTGCGCCTGGTGGGCACCAACGCCGAGGAAGGCCGGCGGCTGCTGGCGGAAGCCAACATGGCGACTGCTGAAACACTCCTCGAGGCGGCGCAAAAAGCGGTCGCGATTGCGAAAGGGGCCTGATCATGAGCATCTTAATCAACAAGAATACACGCCTGTTGGTGCAGGGTATTACTGGTAACGAAGGTCTGTTCCACACCACCCAGATGGTGGCCTATGGCACCAATGTGGTGGCTGGGGTGACGCCGGGCAAGGGCGGGGAATGGGTGATGGATGGAAAAATTCCGGTGTTCGATACAGTGAAGACCGGAGTGGAGACCACCGGCGCGAACACCAGTGTGATCTTTGTGCCGGCTCGGTTTGCCGCCGATGCGATTCTGGAGGCGGCGGACGCGGGCGTGGCTTTGATTGTGTGTATTACAGAAGGCGTGCCCGTGCAGGACATGATGAGGGTGCGCGCTTACATCGATCAGAAAAAGGTGCGCCTGGTTGGGCCCAACTGCCCTGGGCTGCTGACGCCCGGCGAGTGCAAGGTGGGTATCATTCCGAATAATATCGCCGCGCCTGGGAATATCGGGATTGTTTCACGCTCGGGCACGTTGACTTACGAGGTCTTGTATGCCTTGCGAGCGGCGGGGCGGGGCTCCAGCACTTGTGTTGGCATTGGCGGTGACCCGGTGAACGGCACCAACTTCATCGATGTGCTGGACATGTTCGAATCGGATCCACGGACTGAGCAGGTGGTGATGATTGGCGAGATTGGCGGATCAGATGAGGAACGCGCCGCGGATTTCATTGCCCGTGAAATGACCAAACCCGTGGTAGGGTTTATCGCCGGGCAGTCGGCTCCTCCGGGGAAACGCATGGGTCATGCCGGGGCGATCATCGAAGGCTCGTCGGGGCAGGCCGGGGGCAAGATTCGCGCGCTGGAGGAAGCTGGTGTGCGCGTGGCTCGCCATCCCGAAGAGATCCCCTCGCTGCTGCGGTAAAGAACGAATCAAAAACACCGTCGCGAACAGGTAACGCTGTGGAAGCGCAACCTTGCGGCGGTGTTTTGTTTTAATGGAAGGGGGATTTAGCCCTTGCGTGTGTCGATATAGCGAACGACGTCGCCAACCGTGCGAATCCCGCGGGCGTCTTCGTCACCAATATTCGTGTTGAACTTTTCACAGAATCCATCGATCAAGAAGAACTGGTCCATAGAGTCGGCTTTCAGGTCTTCCACAAATCGGGTGTCCATATCGATACCCTCACCGTCGATCTTCAGTACCTCGGTGATAACGGCTTTGACTTCGGCAAGCGTGTCGCTCATTCCAAACCTCCTACGGGGTGATGCAAAATCGTTCTTGTCTAATGTATTGTATGTAGCCTGGGGGATCTGTCAAGACTAACAATAGGCCAATTTGGTATACTTCATACTAGCAAACCCCGCCCATTGGGAAAGGGTTCGCTGAAAAGCGAGGAAACCCATGCCGGAATCACACCCTCTGACGGCTTCGCGGAAGGCCGACCATATCCGCATCAATCTGGAAGAAGATGTTCGTTCTGGGTTGACCACTGGCCTGGAGCGCTACCGTTTTGTTCACGAAGCGCTGCCGGAAATTGACCTGGATTCGGTGGACCTGTCGCAGACGTTGTTTGGAAAACGGCTTTCGGCGCCGATTTTAATTTCGGCGATGACCGGGGGAGCCAAACAGGCTGAACGGGTGAACGCCGTGCTGGCCGAGGCAGCCCAGGTGAGCGGGGTGGCTATGGGTGTGGGTTCGCAGCGCGCCGGGCTGGAGGATGAGAGCCTGGCCGAGTCTTTCCAGGTTCGCCGCTTCGCTCCGGATATTCTCTTGTTCGGCAACCTGGGCGCGGTGCAATTGAATTATGGCTACACGGTGGACCACTGCCGTCGGGCCGTGGATATGATTGAAGCCGATGCGTTGGTGCTGCATTTGAATTCGATTCAGGAGGCGATTCAACCCGAGGGTAACACCCGTTTTTCGGAGCTGGCGCGCAAGATCGAGACGGTTTGCAAAACCCTGCCAGTACCCGTTATTGCCAAAGAGGTGGGCTGGGGAATTTCAGAGCGGACGGCGCGCTTGCTGGCTGATGCGGGCGTGGCTGCCATCGACGCGGCGGGGGCAGGAGGCACCTCCTGGTCGCAGGTGGAGCGCTACCGCATTGGAGATCCCAGCCTGGCGCGCGTGGCAGAGGCTTTTCGGGATTGGGGCATACCAACCGCCGAATCCATTCAAATGATCCGGCGGGCTGCTCCGGGACTGCCGGTGTTTGCTTCGGGTGGACTGCGGGATGGGGTTGATATTGCCAAGTGCATTGCCCTGGGAGCCACATTGGGCGGCATGGCGGGGGTTTTTCTCAAGGCGGCAGTACGTTCGATGGAAGATGTGGTGGAGATGATCGAAGAAACAAGCGCGCAAATTCGCATTTGTATGTTTGGCGCGGGCGCGCTGGATCTGAAGACCCTCCAGGCGGTGGGTGTAATGAAAGACGAAAGGAAATGAGACATGACTCTCAAGAAGGCGATGGACTCAATGCTTCCGGCGATCGAAGATGAATTGAAGCAGGTTGTGCGCCGCACAACTCCGGAACGTTATCCCCGGTTGAGGGAAATGTTGGCTTACCACATGGGCTGGGAGGGCGAGGGCGCTGGACCCGATGCCCAGGGCAAACGCATTCGCCCACTGCTGACGTTGTTGTGCGCCCAAGCCTGTGGCGCAGATTGGAAGGTGGCCTTACCTGCCGCTGCGGCGGTGGAACTGATTCACAATTTTTCGCTGATTCATGATGACATTCAAGACCAGAGCCCATTGCGCCGTAACCGATCCACCGTGTGGGTCAAGTGGGGCGTGGCCCAGGCGATCAACGCCGGCGATGTGATGTTCACCCAGGCCTTCGCGGCGCTCCAGGGCTTGCGTGGGGCCGGAGTTCCAGCCGAGGTTGTGCTGGAGGCCGAGCATACTTTGCAAAATACCTGTCTGCGCCTCACGGAAGGGCAGTTTCTGGACCTCACCTATGAAACGCAAACCGATTTGAGCCTGGAAGATTATTGGCCGATGATTGGTGGAAAGACTTCGGCGCTGCTGGCTTGCTGTGCCGAGTTGGGGGCGCTGGTGGTGGGGGAAGCCGAAACGCGCAGAGCGCATTTCCGTGAGTTTGGCTTTGCGCTGGGGCTGGCTTTTCAGGTGCTGGATGATTGGCTGGGCATTTGGGGAGACGCGGCCTTGACGGGAAAATCTACCGATAGTGATCTGGTTTCAGGCAAGAAGTCGCTGCCGGTGTTGTTCGCGTTGGAGCAGAAGGGCCAATTTGCCTGGCGGTGGGCGGCTGGGCCGGTGGCCACTGGACAGGTGGCGGAGGTGGTCAAGCTGTTGGACGCAACCGGAGCGCAAGAATTTTCGCTGGCTGAAGCGGAGCGGTTGACGAAGCAGGCATTGGCTGCGTTGGAGCGGGCTGTGCCGGATGAAGACGCCCGCGCCCCACTGCAAGAGCTGGCGGGGATGCTGTTGAAGAGAAAAAATTGAACTTCTCTTATCCCTTGAATTGCCGGAACAGCGGCTTTTGGAGTATCTTAATCACCCTCGAGAAACGGCGACGCGTGGGGCAGGTCTTCGGGGGGGAGGGGCTTGGGTTTGGGCGGAGGCTGCGGCAGGCGGCGGGCTAGCTGCCACAAAGCGATTGCCAGAACCGCCCAGGCGATGATCTGCGACTGGCGGATGCGATCGAGGAGCAAAACACTGTCGCCGCGGAACCCCTCTACCAACAGTCGGGCGGCGGCAGAACCCGCCAGAAACATCCAGAACCGGCTGCCGGGGGTCGATTGGAAGAAGCAAGCAACCAGATCGTTGGCCCGCGGCCATATCGCCAGGGCAACCATCCAGGCCAGAAGCGTTTCGTACACCTGGGTGGGGTGGCGGCGCGCGCCCCACAACTCGATGCCCCAGGGCAGGTTGGTGGGCGAACCGAAAGCATCTCCCGAAGAGAAGTGAGAAAGGCCCAGCGCGATGCCAAAAACGGCCAGCCCGACCGTCAGCGTGTCGAGGACGGGCCAAAAGGGCAATTCCAGGATTCTGCCATAGACGAGCGCGGCCAACCCGGCAAATAGCAGGCCTCCTGAGAGGTCAAACATGTCGAACGAGATGGACAGAATGCCCCAGGGCCGCCCGGCGAAGGCGCTCAGGTGCGTGAAGGCATAGGCCAGGCGGGCGCCAACGACCCCCACAATCACCGACAGCCACACCATGTTGAACAGATCATTGGGATTGAGCCGTTGTTTGGGGGCCAGTTTGCGGATTTGTTCCAGGCCAATCCAAAAGCCGAACATGAGGAGGAGTTCGGGCAGGCGGATGGATAGAGGACCGATAGAGAACATGGGCAGCATATCAATCCTCCCCGCCCAACAGTTCTTCTACCTGACTGCGCAGCAAAGGTTCGCTGACTGCGCCGATGACAACTTTGCGAACGACCCCTTCCTGGTCCACGAAGAAGGTGGAGGGGAATGCGCTGATCTGATAACCGGCGAGCACCTCGCTGCGCTCATCAAGCAGGATGGGGAAGGTGAGCGCGTTGTCGCTTACAAACGATTGCACATCTTCCAGGTTATCTTGCTGGATGGCATCTACCGCCAGAATGACCAGGCCATGCGCTTTGAACTCTTGATAGACGCGCTGGAGGGCGGGCATTTCGCGCTTACAGGGTGGGCACCAACTGGCCCAAACATTAACGATGACCGCCTGCCCGCGTAAATCAGAAAGTTGCATGGAGGAGCCATCTAGGGTTCGAAGTTCGAAATCAGGAGCTAGAAGGCCGGCTCGGGGCGCGGACACGCCGCCCGCGGCGAGTGCTCCGGGCGGCAGCGCGCTGGCAGCGATCCAGGCGCCCCCCAGCAAGAGGATGACCAGGCTGGTCCAGGTGAACGCGCGGCGGTTGAGCATGATGCAATCCTAATGGGGCGAGGGCGTACTGTCAAGCCGAATCGACATGCTATAATCATTTCATGAAACTGGTTAGTGTTGCTGAAATGCGGCAGATTGAAGCCGAGGCAGACGACCGCGGCTGGACTTATGCGCAGATGATGGAACGGGCCGGCCTGGAGCTGGCGAAGGTGGTGCAGGGCTATGAGCGCTGGCCGGAACAGCCCGTGGTCACAGGCCTGGTGGGAACAGGCAACAACGGCGGCGACACCCTGGTGGCGCTGGCAGCGCTGGCGGGCTGGGGTTGGAAGACCCAGGCCTATCTGATCCAGTCGCGCCGGCAAGACGACCCGTTGGCGCAGCGTTTGTTGGCTGCGGGCGGACAGTTGGGCGAAGCAGCCTGCGACCCAGATTTTACCCTGTTGGATGCGTGGTTGAGCACGGCGACTATTGTGTTGGATGGCGTGTTGGGCACGGGCTGTAAGCTGCCTTTGAGACCGGACCCGGCCCGCGTGTTGGGGCATGCCCGCCGAGCAACCAAGCTGCGCGTGGTGGCCGTGGACTGCCCCTCGGGGGTGGATTGCGACAGCGGCGATGCCGCGGTGGAATGCCTGCCTGCCGAGTTGACCGTGTGCATGGCGGCAGCCAAAGTGGGGTTGGTCAAACTACCCGCTTTTTCCCTTGCCGGGCAGATCCGCGTGGTTGACATTGGCCTGCCGGATGGGCTGGAAAGCTGGGAAGGCGCGCGGCGCGAACTGGTGGATGAAGGCAGAATACGCGCGCTGCTGCCGCGACGCCCTCTGGATGGGCATAAAGGCGTCTTTGGCACGTTGGTGGTGGCAGGCGGCTGCCTGGATTACCCTGGCGCGCCGCTGTTGGCGGGCAAGGCTGCCGCACGGATGGGGGTAGGGCTGGTTCGCGAGGCTGTGGCAGAGCCGTTGTGGGGAGCGCTGGTTCCACAGTTCTCGGAGGCCGTGTGGACTCTGCTGCCGCATCAGCAAGGTGTTTTGAACGGCCCGGCGGCAGCGGCGCTGCGCGAGGCGCTTCCCCGAGCGGATGCGCTGTTGGTGGGTCCGGGCCTGGGGCTGGCAGACAGTGCCACAGGCTTTTTCCGTGACCTGCTGATGGATGCAGCGACGCTTCCGCCGATGGTGGTGGATGCCGACGGTTTGAAGCACCTTGCGAGAATTTCGGGCTGGGCGACGCTGCTGCCGCCGGAGACCGTGCTGACCCCGCATCCCGGCGAGATGGCCGTGCTGACCGAACTGAACACAGCGGCAATTCAATCCGAGCGGCTGGAAATTGCCCAGGCTTTCGCTCGGCGGTGGGGGCACGTGGTCGTTCTGAAAGGCGCGTTCAGTGTGGTCGCGGCTCCCGATGGGCGGGTGGGAGTGATTCCGGCGGCGACCACGGCTCTGGCTCATGCGGGGACGGGGGACGTGTTGGCGGGGATGATTGCCGCGCTGCGGGCCCAAGGTCTTCCGGCTTACGAGGCGGCATTGAGTGGAGCGTTCTTGCATGCCCAGGCCGGATTGGAGGCCGAAAGGCGGGTAGGACACGCGGCGGCGGTGCTGGCGGGGGATGTGATCGAAGCGCTGCCGTGGGTGCTGAAAAGGGTGTGGAGATGAATAAGAAGACCCTAAGGGTTTTTAAAACCCTCAGGGTCTAATTTGTGTTTGCAAACTGCGCTTAGGCGGCAGTCTCGCCTTTGGGTTTAATGGACTGCACCGCTTCGGTGATCTTGGTCTTCTGTTCTTCCAAGACGACTGCGCCGCGGTGGCGGAGGTCTTCCACGCTGGTCTTGGCTTTGCCGGCCAATTCTTCGGCCTTAACCTTGACTTCACCCGCACGCGTTTCTACTTCGTGCGATACGGTCTGGGCCGTTTCGGAGGCCTTGTCGGCCAATTCGATGGCGCGGTCTTTGATGTAGACGCGCGTCTCTTCACCACTTTGCGGGGCGAACAACAGGGCCACGGCTGCGCCAGTGAGGCCGCCAATGACAAAACCAATCAGGAAAGCACCAAATTCGTCTCGATCTGCCATTTTGTTTCTCCTTTCTGCGTTCTATGTGTTTCCCGGTGAGATATCAGGGGGTTTTATCTCCGGGTAGGCCGGATGATATCAAAGAATTTTTTCAGCCCGGCTAGCGTCTCGTTGAGGCGAATGACCGGTTCGCTGAGATTGTCGCTCAGGAACGTGACCGTGCCTTTGAGCGTGTTCACCGTCTCGTTGGTTGAGCGGATGATGGGACGGATTTCGTTGTTGAGCAGGTTGATGAGGGTGGCGATTTGCACCACCAGCACAACCAGCACCGCGCCAATGACCAGAGACTCGAGGGCCATGAAGATAATGAACACGTCCCGAACGCGAGCGGTAGTGTCGTTGTCCGAGCGGAGCAGAAGCACGGTCCCGGTGATGATCAGGCCAACCACTACAACCAGGCCGATGATCAGGCCGATGGGCGCGCTGGAACGGGCAGGAGCCTGGGGGGCTTCGGAGCCAGGTTCGGTCAGAGCGGGTGTGGTTGGCGGGTTGTCTTCCATAAGATTCTCCGGTACTTAAGAGTCTGCGTCATCGCGCCGATTAAGATTATAACAGATGTCAACCCCAGAAAACAATTGTCATCTGAATTGGTAAAGATATGGTTGCTGGCCGGGCAGAAGCCGAAGATGGAGTATCAAAATTGCCTTCCGTCAAGGCGATTCTCAATGAACCGAAAAAGTTTGCATCTTTGCCTGGTTCGTGTTAAACTTTCCTGTTGCCATGTTGAAGGTGAACTCTCTTCTTTTTATCTTTTGGCTGCTGGTTGGCTGGGTCCAGCCGCAGACACCAGCCGGGGCGATCATCACTTCGCCGCTGGCTGGCGAAGCGCTGCAAGGGCAGGTGATGATTACCGGCACGGCAGCGGGAGAAGGTTTTCAGCGCTTCGAGGTGGCCTTTGCATATCAGAATTCTCTGGCCGATACCTGGTTCTTAATCGCGCAGTCTGATCAACCTTTGACGGACGGTCTTTTGGCAACTTGGGACACGTCCACGATCACCGATGGCAAGTACCGCCTGCGGCTGATAGTTTTCTACGCTGATGGGCGCGCCGAAACAGCTCTGCTCATCAACATGCGCGTGCGGAATTACACCACCATCGAGACGAGCACGCCCCGTCCACCCGCCACGGCTGAACCCGGCGCGGCTACTGCCACGCAGCCCCCGGCAGGCGATTACTTGCCAGAAGGAGCCACGCCTACCGGGCTGCCCGGTAACCCGGCGGCGGTGGATACAGGCCGGTTGATGGATGGGCTGATGTGGGGCGGCCTGGTTGCATTGGGCTTGTTCATCGTTCTGGGTATCTATGTAGGCCTGCGCGGATTGTTCCACAGGGGGTAAACCGATATGCTGGCTCGCATCTTTAAACCTTCCGGCGCGGAAGAAACTGGCGCGCCTTTCTTGATTGTGGGTCTGGGGAACCCTGGGCGCGAGTATCGCGAAACCCGCCACAACATTGGTTTTATGCTGGTCGACCGACTCTGCAAGGAGTTGGGTGTTTCCATCGGAAAAGTGCAGTCCAAAGCGCTGATTGCCGTAGGCAGGCACGCCGGACATCGCGTGATTCTGGCCAAACCGCAGACTTATATGAACCTGTCTGGGCAGTCAGTGAGTGGGCTGCTGCGCTTTTATAAGGTTCCCGTGGAGAATTTGATCGTTGCTCACGACGACCTGGACCTGCCCCTGGGAACGCTGCGCATTCGCGGCGGGGGCGGTTCGGCGGGGCAAAAGGGCGTGGCTTCCACCATCGAGCAGTTGGGCACGCAAAACTTTGCCCGAATGCGGTTGGGTATTGGTCGCCCGCCAGGACAGATGGATGCCGCGGCCTATGTCTTGCAGAACTTTCACGGCAAAGAACAAGAAGTGTTGACCCTGGTCCTCGACCGGGCGGCGCGCGCCTGCCTGACCTTCATCGAATCAGGATTGGACGCGGCCATGAACCAGTACAACGGAGCTTTGCCAGAAGACGCCCCTTCCAGGTGATGGGGCAAAAGGGGTAACCCGTGCTGGATGAAATTCGTTCGCTGAAACCGTATCAGGCTTTATTAGAAGACCTGCGGGCGGGCGTGCCCCTAACCGGGCAATCGCTGCCGCGGGCGGCGCGTCTGCCGGTGGCCGAATCATTGCGCCGAGATTTGAATCGACCGGTGCTGCTGCTGACTGACCGGGCCGACCGCGCCTTGCTAATGGCCGACGAGTTGAGTTTTTGGAGCAACGGTGCGCCGCGCATGTACTTCCCTGAACCCAATCCGTTGTTCTATGAGCAGGCGGCCTGGGGCACGGCTACCCGCCGCGACCGTTTGCAGGTGCTTACCCTGTTGGCGGCATATCATATCCCGGGAGCGGTTAAGCCGGAACAGCCGCCGATCATTGTGGCTTCGGTGCGAGCGGTCATGACGCGCACCTTGCCGCGCCGGGACTTTCTCAAGTCCAGCCGCACCATCAAGATGGGGCAGGTCATTGCCCCCGAGACGCTGCGCCGGGCCTGGGTCGACCTGGGCTACCAACACGCCGACACTGTGCTGGAGCCGGGGCAGTTCACCACGCGGGGTGGTTTGATGGACGTGTGGACGGCGGCGGAACCCTACCCGGTACGCATGGAATTCTTTGGCGATGAGATCGACACGCTGCGCGCCTTTGACCCCGCCACCCAGCGGACCGTGCGCAAGCTGGACAGCTTGCTGGTCACTCCTGCGCGCGAGGTGCTGCCCGGCAAGGCTGTGGGCGTGACCCCCGAGGGCGAGGATCTGGAAGAGTTCTACCTGCCCCTGGCGCACACGATGCCTGCCAGCTTGCTGGATTACCTGCCACAGAATGCGCTGGTGCTGGTGGATGACCTGGAAAACATGCACGCCCTGGCAAACGAGATCGAAGAACAGGCGGTCAAGCTGCGCGCCGACTCGATCGCTGAGGGGACACTGTCCGCCGACTTCCCCGTGCCCTATATCCCCTGGTCGGAGTTGCAGGATATGCTGAGCGGGCGAGCCTGGTTGGAATTGGGCCGTTCGACCGCCGGGGAGCAGGTCCCGTTGGCGGAGTGCTTCACGCCAGGGCCGCGTTACGGCGGAAGGCTCAAGCCCTTCCTGGACTACATCGTTGAAGCGCTCAGGGGCGGAGAACGGGTTGAAATTGTTTCGCGTCAGACGGCTCGCATCCGTGAGCTGTGGGGCGAGCAGGAGGGGGCCCTGGGTTTGCCGGGCGCGCCGGTGTTCACCGAGGGCACCCTCGGCGAGGGTTGGGTGCTGCGCCTGGAAGATCAGCGCGGCAAGCTGCACCTGTTAACCGATAGCGAAATCTTTGGGTGGGAGCGCCCCCAGCCACGCCTGCGTCCGCGCAGCGTGGCATCCGCGCCTGAAGCCGAGTACACCGACTTGCGCGCCGGGGATTATGTGGTGCATGTCGATTACGGCGTGGGTCGTTATGTGGGGCTGATGCGGCGCATGTTGGACGGGTCCGAGCGCGAGTATCTGTGCGTGGAGTATGACTCGAGCGACCAGATTTTCGTGCCGGTCTATCAGGCGGACCGGCTGAGTCGCTACGTGGGTCCGGGCGGAGAGCCGCCCCAGTTGACGCGGCTGGGCGGGAACGAATGGGCGAACGTCAAACAACGCGTGCGCGATTCGGTGTTGGAAGTTGCTCAGGAACTCTTGGATCTGTACGCCAAGCGTCAGGTGTCGCAGGGGCACGCCTTCCAGAAAGACACCACCTGGCAGGAGGACCTGGAAGCCAGCTTCCCTTATATCGAGACGGAAGATCAGCTCAAAGCCATTGAAGCGGTCAAGCGCGATATGGAACGCATCCGGCCCATGGACCGCCTGTTGTGCGGCGATGTAGGCTATGGCAAGACCGAAGTGGCCCTGCGAGCGGCTTTCAAAGCGGTGACGGATGGCAAGCAGGTGGCGGTGCTGGTTCCCACCACCGTGCTGGCTCAACAGCATTACGAAACTTTCCGGCAGCGGCTGGCGGCTTTCCCGGTGACGGTGGAAATGCTCTCCCGCTTCCGCAACCCCCGAGAGCAGGATCGCATCATCAAAAACCTGGCTGTGGGCGGAGTGGATATTGTCATTGGCACGCACCGTCTCTTGCAGCCGGACGTGCAGTTCAAGGATTTGGGGTTGGTGGTGATTGACGAAGAGCAGCGTTTTGGCGTGACGCACAAAGAACACTTCAAGAAGCTGCGCACTGCCGTGGACGTGCTGACCATGACTGCCACGCCCATACCTCGTACACTTTATATGGCGCTAACCGGCGTGCGGGATATTTCTCAGATTAGCACGCCGCCCGCCGAGCGTTTGCCTGTCATCACCCATATCGGCCCCTATTCGCAGAAGCTGGTGCGGCAGGCCATTCTCCGGGAGATTGAGCGCGGGGGACAGGTTTTCTTTGTGCACAACCGCGTGCAGACCATTCGGGGCATGGAGCAGCACCTCAACAAGCTGGTCCCCGAGGCGCGGGTGGGGGTGGCCCACGGGCAAATGCACGAGGATCAGCTTTCCAAGGTGATGACCCAATTCACCAAGGGAGAAATCGACGTGCTGCTGTGCACCTCGATTATTGAGTCAGGGTTGGACATTCCCAACGCCAACACCCTGATCGTAGATCGAGGCGACACCTTTGGCCTGGCCCAGTTGTACCAATTGCGCGGGCGGGTGG
>CAYOHX010000007.1:74932-84810 GCA_964403875.1 uncultured Anaerolinea sp.
TTTGGTAGAGGGTGGCTTCACGTGGGGCTGGGCCCATTGTTACATTTTGGGGGGGGGGGGGGGGCGCGGGGCGCAGCGTGCTTACGCTTACTTTTTCAGGCACAAGCGCCGCCCAACCACCGTGGAAGGCCTAGAACGCCTTGAAGTGATTGCCGAGAACACCCAGTTAGGCGCGGGCTATTCTATTGCCATGCGCGACCTGGAAATGCGCGGGGCGGGCGAGATGCTGGGCACACGCCAGCACGGCGTGATTGCCTCGGTGGGCTTTCATCTCTATACGCGCATGTTGGCCCAGGCGGTGCGGCAGTTGCGCCAGGCCGGCGGGATCAAACCCGCCGAAGACGAGCCCGAAGTGCGCGGGTTGGGACTGCCGGTCAGCGTCGATTTACCCCTGGGCATCGGCATTCCTTCCACTTACATCCCCGATCAGAACTTGCGTCTCAAGCTGTACCGGCGGCTGGCGGGAATGGAAGACGCCCAGGAGCTGGAACAGCTCCATGAGGAGTTTGTGGACCGTTTTGGCGTTTTGCCCGAGGCGGTACAGAGCCTGTTTTATCAGATGCGGGTCAAGCTGTATGCCCAAAAAGTGGGGCTGGCTTCGGTGGCGATGGAAGGTGAGCAAGTGGTACTGCGCTTCCCGCCCTTGCCCGATGGGATGACTGAGCGGAAATTGCCGGCGGTAGCCGGGGCGCGTACCGGGCGCAATGCCTACTGGATGGCGGGGGGCGCGGATTGGCAGGAGCGCTTGCTGCGCCTGCTGTCCGACCTGGAGGAATTATGCCAACCGTATTGTTAATTGAAGACGAGAGTGAGCTGGCCCGCGTGGCGCAGTCGTACCTGCAAAATGGCGGTTTCACTGTTCTTACGGCTGCGCGTGGTGACACGGGGCTGGCGCAGTTTCGGCAAAGCAAACCGGACCTGGTGCTGCTGGATTTGAACCTGCCGGGCATGGATGGGCTGGACGTGGCCCGTGAAATCCGGCGGCAGGGAGAGACACCCATCATCATGGTCACGGCGCGGGTGGAAGAAACCGACCGCCTGATTGGGCTGGAACTGGGCGCGGATGATTACATCACCAAGCCCTATTCGCCGCGCGAGTTGGTGGCGCGCGTGCGGGCGGTGCTGCGCCGCTCGGGGCGCGCGTTTGCTCAACCGCGCAAGTTGCAAGAAGGCGACCTGGAAGTGGACCTGGAGGAACACAGCGTGGTGAATGCAGGGCAGAGGGTTGATTTGACCCCCACCGAGTTCAACCTGCTGTCGGCGCTCATGGCGCAACCGGGGCGGGTGTTCACGCGCCTGCAACTGCTGGAAGCCGCCCAGGGCACGGCTTATGAGGGCTATGAGCGCACCGTGGATGCCCATGTAAAGAATCTGCGCGCCAAGCTAGAAACCGACCCCAAGGAGCCGCGTTGGATCGAGACGGTCTTTGGGGTGGGTTATCGGTTCCGCAAAGCGGAATAGGAGGAATTCATGACCCTGCGAATGCGCCTGGTGCTGTCTTTTGTGTTGGTTGCGGCAGTTACCGCGCTGAGCGTGGTGATTATTGGCGCGCAAACTTCGGCCAACGAAGTGCGCTCGTTCATGCTGCGCGGGTCGATGGTGGGTGTGGATGAACTGGCAACTACATTGGAGGGCTATTACCAGCAAAACGGCAGTTGGGAAGGGGCGCAGTCGATTTTGCGTTCGGGGGGCATGCGCGGCGCGGGCAACGGCGGCGGTATGATGGGCAACCAGCGCCTGCGGGTAGCGGATTCCAATGGCACGGTGGCGCTGGATAGTCGCGGCAGCGCTTCGGGCAGCCTGACCCGGGCGGAAAAGCGCGATTCGGTGCGCTTGCAGGATAAGGATGGCCAATTGATCGGCTATCTTTCCGTGGAAGGGGGCATGGGCAGCGGCACGAGCAGCAGCCTGTTAATCCAACGCCTGACCCGCGCCAGCCTGTTGGCGGCGGCGATTGGAGGAGGGGTGGCAATCTTATTGGCGCTGCTGCTCTCTTTCCGGCTGCTGCGCCCGGTGGGACAGTTGACCCGCGCTGCGTCGCGCATGGCGGGTGGAGATTTGTCTCAACGGGTGGAGGCGAAGGGGAAAGATGAGTTGGCTACCCTGGGAATCTCGTTCAACCGCATGGCCGAATCGCTACAGCAGGCCGAGCAGAACCGGCAAGCTATGACCGCCGACATTGCCCACGAATTGCGCACGCCCATTGCGGTGCAGCGAGCGCATCTGGAAGCGCTGCAGGATGGGGTCTACCCACTGACGGCGGAGAATTTGCAGCCGGTGTTGGACCAGACCGAACTGCTCATCCGGCTGGTGGATGATTTGCGTACGCTGGCGTTGGCGGATGCGGGCGAGCTGCGCCTGGAAAAGCGCAGGGTGGATTTGGGCGAGCTGGCTCGCTCGGTGGTGGAGCGGTTCAAGCCGGAGGCGGACGGAAAAGGCATTGCGCTGCGCTATACCGGGCCACGGGAGGCGATTGAAAAAGAGGTGGACCCGCGACGGATCGAGCAGATTTTGAACAACCTGTTCAGCAACGCGCTGCGGCACACGCCCGCTGGGGGCAGGGTGGAAATGACTTTGGAGTCAAAAGTGGAGCGGACAGCCATTCGCGTAGCCGACAGCGGGTCTGGCATTCCGCCCGAGGCGCTGGGGCACATCTTTGAGCGCTTCTACCGCGCCGACCGTTCGCGCAGCCGCGAAGAAGGCGGCAGCGGGCTGGGGCTGGCCATTGCCCGGCAGTTGGCCCTGGCGCACGGGGGAGATTTGCGGGCAAAGAATCGCCCGGAGGGTGGGGCGGAGTTTACATTGGAGCTTTAAGCTGTAAGCCATAAGCCGTTAGCCAGAAAGAGTATTCTTCGCTGTCCGCTTTCCGCGAAACGCTTGTTTCGAATTCTGCCCATTATCTCCAGCCTGCCTGGGGCGTCTTTTCTGAAAGCTTATAGCTGAAGGCTAATGGCTCGGCTTCTTTGATATAATAGACCCCGCAACATTTCTGAAGGAGAAGGGATTTCATGGAACGCACTCAGATTGGCGATTTACGCAAGCACATCGGCGAAACAGTCCGCATTCAAGGCTGGCTGCAAACGCTGCGCGATCAAAAGAAGATGCAATTCCTGGTGGTCCGCGACATGAGCGGACTGGTACAGGTGGTGGTGGAAAAGGCCGCCATGCCCGACGAGGCGGCGGCCATTTCGGGTGCCAACGTCGAATCGGTGCTGACCATTACGGGCAAGGTGATCGATAACCCAATCGTCAAGCTGGGCGGGCTGGAGATGCAGCTCGAAAGCGTGCGCCTGGACTCGAAAGCCGACGCGCCGCTGCCCCTGGACCCCAGCGCGGCTGACCTTCCGGCGATCGACTTCCGCCAGGACTGGCGCTTCCTGGATTTGCGCCGGGCCGAGAACCTGCTTATGTTCAAGGCGCAGACCACCGTGCTGATGGCCATGCGCGAATTCTGGGTGAAACACAATTTCATCGAGATCCAATCGCCCAAGCTGCTGGGCGCGCCCAGCGAGAGCGGCGCTGAATTGTTCGAGCTGCCGTACTTCGATCGAAAGGCCTACCTGGCCCAATCGCCGCAGTTCTACAAACAGATGGGCATGGCGGCGGGCTTCGATGGCGTGTTTGAAATCGGCCCGGTGTTCCGCGCCGACCCGTCCTTCACCTCGCGGCACATGACTGAGTTCACCAGCGTAGACATGGAAATGGCCCACATCGAATCCCACGAGGACGTGATGGCCTTCCAGGAAAAGTGGCTGGCTTATACTATCCAGCGAGTCAAGGAAGCGCATGGCGAGGAGATCAAGGCTCGCTTCAACGCGGATATTGAAGTGCCCAGCCTACCCTTCCCGCGCATCACGATGTCCGAGGCGCTCGCCATCCTTAAAGCGGAGGGCTACCAGGTTCCTCCTGAAAAGAAGGGCGACATCGACCCCGGTGGCGAGCGGGTGATTGGCAAGTACGTGAAAGAAAAATTCAACCACGATTTCGTCTTCCTCACCGATTGGCCCATTGCCGTGCGGCCTTTCTATCATATGCGCTATGCCGATGCGCCGGGAATCACCAAGAGCTTTGACCTGCTGGGCAAAGGCCTGGAGATTACTACCGGGGCGCAGCGCGAGCACCGCTACGATGTGCTGGCGCAGCAAGCCACGGAGAAGGGTTTGAATCACGAGCCGATCCAGTTCTATCTGGATTTCTTCAAGTACGGTTGCCCGCCGCACGGCGGATTTGGCTTTGGCCTATCGCGCTTCATGATGATCCTATTGGACATTCCTAATATTCGCGAGACGGTGTATCTGTTCCGTGGGCCGACGCGCCTGAATCCATAAGTAGGCGACGAGAATTTCTGGTAATATCCACCGGGCAAAGCTGTGATTCGCGGCTTTGCCCGGTGTTTGTTTCCGTTTTCGACGGCTCTCGTGAACGCTTACAGTTTCGTTAAAGTTTGTGGAGCGCCCGTTCGTTTGGCGTATAATGGGGGCGCTGGCCATTGTGGTCGGTCTGGAATTATTCGGTTGGATTGGGCGAGGAGAGAAGTTTCCCATGCATCATTTGCGGCACGAAAAAATGTACGGCGACATCAAATTGTACGCAGGCAGCGCGTCGCCGGATTTAACGGCTAAGGTTGCCGAATACCTGGGGGTGTCGGTTTGCGGGCGGGAGGTGGTTTCCTTCCCCAATGAGAATTTATTTGTCAAGCTGCACAGCAGCGTGCGCGGGCAGGATTGCTATATCATCCAAACCACCTCGGCGCCGGTACACCGTAACTTGATGGAGCTGCTGATCATGATCCAGACTTTACGCCTGGACTCGGCAGCGCGCATCACTGCGGTGGTGCCGTACCTGTGTTATGCGCGCTCGGATAAAAAAGACCAGCCGCGCGTGCCCATCACGGCCCGCCTGGTGGCGGATATGATTGAAGTAGCGGGCGCAGACCGGTATATTACACTTGACCTGCATGCCGGGCAAATTCAAGGTTTTTTCACCATTCCCGGCGATGTGTTGACCGCTTTCCACATCCAGGTGGATTACCTCAACTCAATTCGCGGCAGCATGAATTCCCCTGTGGTGGTGACCGCCGACCTGGGCTTTGCCAAGAAAGGGCGCAATTTTGCCGCTGGCATTAATGCCCCGATGGCTTTTATTGAAAAACGCCGCCTGGGCAACGACGCGAAAGCTGAAGCGCTGACCATCATCGGTGATGTAGCCGGGCGTGATTGCGTAATTGTGGATGATGAGATCGACACCGGTGGGACGATGGTTCAGGCGGTGAACCTGTTGAAAGAGAATGGGGCCAAGAACATCTACGTCACATTTGTCCACCCGATCTTTTCGGCCAACGCCGCCCAACGCCTTGCGGATTTGCCGGTGACCGAGTTCATCACCACCGACGCCGTGCCCATGTCTGTGGAGAAAAAGGCCATGTTTGGCGACCGGTTGAAAATTCTGTCAGTTGCTCCGCTGCTGGGTGAAGTCATTCTGCGGGCCAACGAGGGCCGCAGTGTGGGTGAGATGTTCAACGAATAATAAGAAGTATGCCTGAATTACCTGAAGTTGAAACAATCGCGCGCGCGCTGCGCAACGGCGGGCGCGGGGGCCAATCGGTGTTGGGACGAATTGTTCATCGGGCTGAGCTGTTGTGGCCGGGCTGCCTGGACAATGTGGATGTTGGAACTTTTCTGGCGCAGACCGCTGGGTGTGAAATCCAATCCGTAACGCGCCGAGGCAAGTTCCTGTGCCTGGCGCTGGGGGAGCGCTTTGTGCTGGTACACCTGCGTATGAGTGGAGATTTGCGCGTGGAATCGCAGCGGGATGAGCAGGGCGCGGAGCGCCCCTGGCTGACCCATGACCGGATGGCGCTGGTGTTTGAAGATGGCTACCGCATGGTGTTCAATGACGCGCGCAAGTTTGGGCGGGTCTGGTTGGTGCGTGACCCGCAAGAAGTGACCGGAGAATTGGGCCCCGAGCCGTTCCAGGAACATTTCTCGGCGGATGCCTTCTATCAACGCTTACAGCTCTTCCGGCGGCAGATCAAGCCTTTGCTGTTGGATCAACGCTTCCTGGCGGGATTGGGAAATATTTACACAGACGAGGCTCTGTTCCAGGCGCGCATCCATCCCCTGACGCCTTCGGACAAGATCAGCCCGGCGCAGGCGGCCAGCTTGTGGACGGCCATACGCAATGTGCTCAGCGAGGGCATTCGCCGGAACGGAGCCAGCATCGATTGGGTGTATCGCGGTGGGGATTTTCAAAACAACTTTGAAGTTTACCAGCGGACCGGAGAACCTTGCTCGGTGTGCGGCACGCCGATTGTGAAGATATTCGTGGGGCAGCGTGGGACGCATTTTTGCCCATCTTGCCAGCAAATTTCCGGCTAGGTAAGGATTTTGTAAGCTAACGTCAAAGCGCAACCTCAAGAAAAATTGTATAATTAACGTGAGTTTGGGACAAGTCACTTGTTGGGGAGTTTCGCTCAAGAGGTGGTGGTTTTCCCATAACCCAAATGGTCGTTAATTTGTGGAAGCGTAGGCGTTTTACAAACAAGCCCGGTCGATCGCGTGACGATCTCATCTGAATGCGCGACAGCTCGAGCGAATTGCTCTTTGATTCCGGCGAGGTGTTTATGCAGCAATCTTCTCCCACGTTAATTATGATCATCGCAGCGATTAGCCTGACCATTGGCTATGTCGCGGGATGGTTAATCAGTTCCTTCACCAAGCGCAAGGGTGCTGGTGAAACCGAGAAAGGTGAAGATCTGGAGTTGAAAGAACGGATAGGCCAGGTAGAGCGCCCCGAAGTGCCGCCGGGAAATCCTACTGGCGCCTACCGACCTTTTCTCCGTTTGTGGCGTGAAGAGAAGGGCCGCCTGCTGGTGGAGTATGAGGGAAAGTCGTTGGTAACCGCCAATACCTTATTACCCGAACAGCGCAAGCGCCTGGAGGTGATTTTGCGGGAGATGGTGGTGTGGTTGGGGCTGATGCCAGGTTCGGCGAATGCAGCGCCCGCTTCTCCCCCGGTTGAGACGGTCAAACCAGCCGCAACGCCCACACCCCCGGCGGTGACGCGAACCGGGCCCACCGATGTTGTGGTTCCCACCGTGAACCAAACGCCTAAGCCCACCACCCTGGTGGAAGGCATGACGGTGGGATTGGCCAATGTGCTCAACCCCGCGCCGGTGAAGCGCGAGGTTCCCAAGACGATTGTGGAACAGATCAACGAGGTGGTTCAGGAGTTGTTGGCGGAATCGCCGCTGGCAGGCCAGAAAATCTACCTATCGGAAGATCCCCGGCGAGGGGTGGTGGTTTGGGCGCAGGGTCATTCCTTTGAAGGAATCGATTCGGTTCCCCCCGGCGAAATCAAAGATTTGCTCAAGCGTTCCGTGGCTGAATGGGAGCGGCGGCAGGAAGAGCAATTGCGCAGAGTTTAAAAAGTTACCTCCCCAACTGGTAGAGGGGGGCTACCAGCAGGAGAGGCTCCATTAATATAACATAAAGCCTATATAGATTCAAGTCCTTTAATTGTTAAAGTTTTAGCTGCTCTTCGCGGGTGAAAATGGTCCGTCTACGGCTGACGAGATGGTCTTATTCTGCCGATTCCGCAAAATAAATGGTTCGTTTTTGTTGTAAAGAATAGCAATCTGTGTCATAATTCAAGCATGGTCGTCCGTATGCGCGTCTATCTCTCTTTTGCTATCATCATGCTCTTCCTAGTCGCGTCGGGAGTGCCTTTGCAGCAAACCGAGGACGCTGTGTATTATTATGAGACCGGGCATTGGTTGAGGGGCGACTTCTTCAACTTTTTTAATCAAAACCCGGATGCTTTAGAAGTCTACGGCTACCCCATCACGCGTGTTTTTCCCCACCCTGTGCGCCCCGAAGTGCAGGTGCAATATTTTCAGCGGGCTCGAATGGAATTGGACCCGTCCAAACCCGCCGGACAGCGGGTGAGTTTGGCTCCGCTGGGGCTGTGGGCTTATGATGAAAGCGCGCCCGCCGTCGATGCCAATGTGGACACATCCAATGCCTCCTGCCGCTTGTTCGAAGAGACGGGACATAACGTTTGCTTTGCTTTCATGCAGCACTACGACAAGTTCAATGGGGCGGCCAACTTTGGTCAGCCCATTTCTGAAGTGTTGGATGTGGGCGGCGGGCGCATGGTCCAATACTTCGAATATGCACGGATGGAATGGCGCGCCGAGCGCATTGAAGGCGCCAGGGTGGTCATGACGGACCTGGGTACCATCGATTATGACAGCCGCATTGGCATTCCCGAGTACAAGGCCCCAGAAAGTAAAAACGGTACGGTCCTGAATATTCCGGAGAAGGTCAACACTCGTCTTTTTGTGCGAGCGTTCCCGACCCAACCGTTGGCCAAAGCTAATTCTGTTCAGCGCGTATACATCGTTGTTCAGAATCAACTGCTCCAGCCGGTTGAGAATGTTTTGGTGTTTGTGACGATCACACGCCCGGACGGAACGACCATCTTAGAGCGCGCCAATGAAACAAGCGCCGCTGGAATTACTCAACTGGATGTCCCTATTGGCGATTATGACCCGAACCAGATTGTCCGCATCGATGTGGAGGCTAAGTTGATCGATGGGCTGGAGGCCAAAACCAGCGCATCGTTCCGCATCTGGTGGTAACCTGCGGATGATGTGGAGCGAACTTTCCACGTAGGAACTCATCTTATGAAACGAAAACCAGTCTTAAGTCTGGCTGCGGTTTGTCTATTGGCGGCTCTGGCTTGTGAGATTGCGCCCGTCTCTTCTCCTACGCCGGTCCCACCCTTGCCAACCGGCACGACTGCCCCAACCTTTACCACGGCGCCAACGGACACCAGTGCGCCTTTGCCAACCCCCGCGCCTACCGATACCCTCACGCCCACCACCACGCCCGAGGAATCGGACGAGTCGATCGCTTTGAACGCCTCGAACATTGCCACGGCGCAACGCCAGGTGTTGGATTTGGGTGAAGTATGGGTGGCTGGGGTGGTTTGGCCGCGAGAGGACCAACTGTCTTTGTGGCTGGCTGAGGAAGACGCGCTTCAAGGGGTGGCTCTGACCCCTTTGGCCTTGAGCGGCGAGCCGGTTGGGCTGGACATACCGGGCAGCGTGCTGGCGATTGCGCCAGATGGCTCGACCGTGACTGCCCAAGGCGGAGATGGGGGGATCATCGTGAAGGATTTGGCCTCTGGCTTGATCCAAACGCTGGATTATGACGTGGCTTACGGCGCTACCTATGATCCCAGCGGCGAGGTGGTGGCGATCTTTTCGCCAATGGAGTGGTCGGTGTCGCTGTTTGAAGCTGCCAGCGGGGCACTGATTGGTACTCAGACGGGCTTTGAGACGGCTGCGCCGGTGTATGCGGTCACCCCGGTCAATCGAGAAACCGTTTTGTGGACGGCGCGGGCAACAGCTCAATTTCAGGACGTGGACAGCGGATTGTTGAGCCCTGCCCTGGGGTACATGGAATTCATCATCGACTTCACCTTCTCCAACGATGGAACGATGTTGGCCTTGGTGGCGGGCAGCCGCCTGGATTTGATGCCTGTGCCGGCAGCGGGCCAACCCGCCCAACCAGTGACCTTGTTGGACCAATCACTCGATCCTTTGTACAGCCTGTCTTTCTCGCCTGATGGCAGCCTGTTGGCCGTGGGGCAGGGCAGCACGTTGCGGGTGTGGGATGTGGCCAGTCATGCTGTGTTGGCCCAATTGGAGGCTGGCGATGAAGGCCTGCGCACGGTGAGTTTTTCGCCGGATGGATCGGCGATGGTGGCGCTGGATAACGCTAACGTGCTGCATGTCTGGCGGGCGGCGCCTTAACGGTTTGTATCTACTCACCGAGGTTGGAGAAGTTCCTGAATTTGAGGTGTTTATCGGG
>CAYOHX010000008.1:0-79589 GCA_964403875.1 uncultured Anaerolinea sp.
CTTCTCTGACCGCTGGCGCTCCGCCTACTTTTCCCCCAGAAATTGAAACGCACCCCACCACGAAGCTTTGGGATCAACTCTGCAGAATGGGCTATAATAGCGCGTTACTTTGTCTACGTAGGAATGCCCTTGTGAACGCGATCATCATTGTTTGTGTATTGTATATCGCCGCGCAAATGCTTGCGGATATTTCGAGTCTGCAAATTGTCAGCCTGCAAGTCGGCGCGGTCGGAACATTATCGATGGATGCTGGTACATTTATCTACCCGATTACCTTTACGCTGCGCGATTTGGCTCATAAAGTGTTGGGTTTGAAAGGTGTTCGCCTATTAATTGTTTTGGCCGGGGCTGTCAATTTATTCATGGCGGGCTTCTTTGGATTTGTTGCTATTCTTCCACCTGACGTTACGGCGGGGAGTAGTCAATTATGGGGGCAGGTGCTGGGGCCAGTATGGAGGATCACGCTGGCGAGCATTGTGGCTGAGTTGGTTTCTGAGTTGTTGGACACAGAAATCTATCGCTTGTGGGTAGAAAAAGTGACCCATCGATATCAGTGGCTGCGGGTGTTGACTTCGAACGCAGTCAGTGTGCCGATCGACTCACTCATCTTTTCGTTTGCCGCATTTTATGGACTGATGCCAACGGCCTCTGTTTTCGCGATATTTGGCGCGAATGTCCTTGTGAAGGGAATCGTGACGATCGTCAGCTTGCCATTGATTTATGCGGTCAAAGGAAATCCGACTGCTTCTGAGTAAGGTAGTTGGCAAAAAAATTCCTTACAGCAAAAGATGATGGCCCCTGATTCCTCCAACGGCGGACAGGATGCTATAATCAGACAGATGAAAGCCGTTCGCACCCCTATTCACACTGGAAGCAGCGCCGATTTAGCGTTCGCCGTCTTGGTGTTGGGCGCTTATTTCACGACTTTTAGCTCGATCACTGAGATTTCGGTCAAAGAATTGATCGCTCTTACTGGGCTGGGGATGCTATACCTGACGATCGGCGTTTATGGATATAGCTACTGTGTTCGATCAAAAAGATTGCTGCTCCAACTTGGGTATTTTGCCATTCAGATTACTTTGGGAAGCTCGATCATTTATTTGACCGGACAAACTAGCTATAATGCGCTGTTGCTTCTGCCGCTGGCTGGACATAGTGTGGTGTTGCTTGCAGAACCCTGGTGGTATCTGGCGAATGGTATTTTGGTGCTTGCATACACCCTCACGGTGCGTTTGTTAACAGGGGGCTGGGACGTGGTATGGGTGAATTTGCCCATCTTTCTCGCTGGGCAAATTTCGGTTCTTGTCTTCACGCAAATGACTGTGGGAGAGGAGCGGGCAAGGAGAGAAATCCAGGGGTTGGTGAGTAAGTTGGAAACGGCAAACGAGCAATTGCGGGATTACGCCTTGAAGGCAGAAATGTTTGCTACTGCTACTGAACGGAATCGTATTGCCCGGGAAATCCATGACGGGCTGGGCCATCACCTGACCGCCTTGAATATGCAAATTAGAGCCGCAAATGCAATTTTAACGAAGAATCCTCAGAAAGCTCAGGATTTTCTTTCCAATGCGGAAAATATCACTCACGAAGCCCTGGTCGACGTACGCCAATCAGTCTCTGCTTTGCGAGAACGGGCTAATGATGACCGACCTTTGTTGGAGCAGATCGAGGGGATTGCGGAGATGTGGAGAAATGCAAATACAAGCATTCTGGTATCTGAAAGGGGGCAATCACGATCGGTTTCCCAACAGACTGCCTGGACGATATTTCGGGCAGCACAAGAGGCGGTCAGTAACAGCATTAAATATGCTAACGCTACCCAAATAGAAATGGTTCTCGATTATGAGGACCCATTAAAAATGATCCTGCGCATTATGGATGACGGCATAGGCGCGGAAAGCATCGATGGAGGCTTTGGCCTAGTCGGCATCCGTGAAAGGGCCGAGTTGTTACGGGGAACATTGGAGATCACAACGGCTCGAGGTAAAGGCTTTGAAATCCGATTAACACTGCCTACGGGAGAATAATGACCAAGATATTGATTGTCGACGACCAGGTGTTGTTTAGGGAGGGATTGAGGACACTGCTCTCCGTGCAGGAGGATTTTGAGGTGGTTGGTGAAGCGGCGAACGGTGAAGAGGCTGTCCGTCTGGCCATGCAACTACGACCGGATGTTGTTCTCATGGATCTACGGATGCCAATTTTGGACGGGGTGAAGGCAACGGAGCGGTTACACTCGTTATATCCGGGCATTCGAGTCATCGTGTTGACAACTTTTGATGATGACGAGTTCATTTTTGATGGGCTCCGGGCAGGAGCGATGGGTTATTTGTTGAAGGATGTATCTTCCGAAAAATTGTTCGAGGCGGTTCGTACGGCGGCTAAAGGGGAGTACTTTCTGATGCCATCCATTACCGCAAAAGTAATTGCTGAATTCGCCAGGCTTCCACGAAAGACTCAAATCAAGTCAGACAATGCGCCCGAGATACTCTCGCCTCGCGAGAACGAAATTTTATTATTGGTGGCAACGGGTGCGAGTAATAAAGAAATTGCTGAGCGGCTGGTCATCTCTGAAGGGACGGTAAAGAATCACTTGTCATCCATTCTGTCGAAGCTGGACGCGAAGGATCGGTTGCAGGCTGTCATCAAGGCGCGTGAAATAGGATTGTTGTTGTGATCGAAAAATATGCTTAAGAGATATGACTTGAGATACATTCGATTTTGAGTTGAAGCGGGTATGATAGGCTCATCATTATTTGGAGATTAAGCGGGCATGGATGGCGATATCGCGCAACGAAATTCATTTCGGGAACTGAAAGTTCTGTTAGGCGGACTTTCTATCCTGGTGGGTGTGTTGTTGTTGGTTGGTCAATTGTTGCACCAACAGTGGGTAGTTCTTTTGGTGATTCCTGTGGTTGGACTCATAGGGTTGGGGTGGGGTTGGCGCAAAGAGAGAGAAATTTTCATCATCTTAGGGTGCCTCTTATTCGGCATCGGGGCTGGTTTGTTTTTTGGATTTGGCACAGATTTGATGGGAACAGGTGTAAAACAAGCTGGGATACTGATCTTGGGAGGGGGCATCGGCTTCGTTTTAATTCCCTTGCTCCGTTGGTTTCGCAGCCGGGATTATTGCTGGTGGCCGCTCATCCCGGCTGCGGTTTTGTTGTCAACAGGTTTGTGCATGGTGGTGAGTAAGGCGCGCTTGCTAGATTTTGTGCTTTATATTTCGTTAGGGGTTGGCGTTGCCTTTCTTGTGGTTGGACTAACCCGCCGGTTGCTAGGTTTAATCATCCCTGGGTCCATCGTTTTAGGGAGTGGGGTGGGGGTGTATCTGGCGTGGGGCACTGGAATGGCCCCAAATGCCCTGTCGCAAACCGGGTTGATGTTAGTATGCATCGCTTTTGGTTGGATTATGATCACCGTTTTTTCGCGGAAGGTCACCGATCAGTTTATATGGTGGCCATTAATTCCGGGAGGGATTATCGCAATGACAGGGTGGGGGCTGTACATTGGCGGAAATCCTGGGGAAGCCGCTAGTTTCATTGGGAACACTGGGTCGGTGGGGCTCATTGTGTTGGGAATGTATTTGTTGTTGCTGCGCCGGGGGATAAAGAAATAAGGTAAGTTGCGCGTAGCCAATTAAGTCACCTCTGTTATTTTTTTATGCTATCTGATAATATTGTATGCTTTTACCTCAGAGTTTCTGGGGTTTAACTGAATCGATACGTCTTGGTTAGGTGTCAGGTTTATGTTTACAGAACGAAAAGATTTGCGGAATATTGCGATCATAGCCCATGTTGATCACGGGAAAACCACATTGGTAGATGGACTGCTTCGGCAGGCGAGGGTGTTTAGAGAAAATCAACACCTGGTAGATCGGGTGATGGACTCAAATGATCTGGAACGCGAGCGGGGAATCACCATTCTGTCCAAAAACACAGCTATCACGATTCCGGACACAAAAACCGGACAGATGGTGAAGATCAATATTGTTGACACTCCCGGCCACGCTGATTTTGGTGGAGAAGTCGAACGGGTGATGAATATGGTTGACGGCGTTCTGCTGCTGGTCGATGCTGCCGAAGGTCCGATGCCACAAACTCGTTTTGTCTTAAAAAAAGCACTCGAGATGGGGCATAAGGCGATTGTAGTCATTAACAAAATGGATCGAAAGGACGCGGAGCCCGACCGGACGATCAATCTTACTTTCGATTTGTTCGTTGAGTTGGGCGCGGACGACCATCAAGCTGATTTTCCCATCATTTATGCCAATGGGCTGACTGGGCAGGCAGGCTCAACGCCAGAGATGGGGCCAGACTTAAAACCGCTCTTTGATACAATCCTCGATTATGTCCCAGGACCCAAAGTACAATCAGATGCCCCGTTGCAACTTTTGGTTACCAACCTTGGGTATGATGAGTACCGCGGCGTCACGGCAATTGGCCGGATTTTTTCGGGAAAAATAACGGCTGGTCAAAGTGTAGCGCGAATATTACATAATGGTGAAATTCTCCCTGAGCGGGCACGGTATTTGTTTGTGCATCAGGGACTGGAGCGCGTTGAGGTAACCAGCGCTGAGGCGGGCGAAATTGTGGCGATTTCAGGACTGGAAGGAATAGCCATTGGTGAAACTCTGGCAGACCCCGAAAATCCTGTCGCCCTGCCTCCCATCCGGGTGGAGGAGCCAACCGTGCGAATGACTTTCGGGGTGAATACCTCTCCGTTCACGGGCAAAGAGGGTCGGTGGGGCACTTCGAGGAAGCTGCGCGAACGTTTGTTTGATGAGTTAAAAACCAACGTCTCGCTTCGAGTGGAAGAAGCTGAAACGCCAGACGTGTTCAGCGTATCCGGGCGCGGCGAATTGCAGTTGGCAATTCTCATCGAAACTATGCGCCGCGAAGGATATGAATTTCAGATATCCCGACCTGAGGCAATTTTCCGCCGTGGGGAAAATGGTGAATTGTTGGAACCCTACGAAGAATTGCACATTGATACTTCCGCTGAGACCGTTGGGCCAGTGGTGGAGATGCTTGGGCAGCGACGCGGAAAGATGTTGGATATGCTCAACAATCCTGACACAACCGTGCATTTGACTTACCTGATTCCAACTCGCGGTTTGTTGGGGTTCCGCTACCAGTTCTTGACTGCAACTCGTGGTATGGGTGTAATGAATACCTTGTTCCATGATTACGGGCCGTTGGCGGGTGTGATCACATCACGCACAACCAATTCGATTGTGGCCTGGGAGGCCGGCACGACCACGAATTACGGACTTAAAAATGCTGAAGAGCGCGGGACTCTATTCTTAGGGCCGGGCGTCGAGGTCTATGAAGGCATGGTCGTTGGAGAAACGCAGCGTGGAATGGATGTCATTGTCAATGTGTGCAAGAAGAAGCATTTGACAAACATGCGGTCTTCCAACAAGGATATCGAAGTACGATTGACTACCCCACGCGACATGAGTCTGGACGAGGCCATTGAGTATCTTGCTGAGGATGAACTGCTTGAGGTTACGCCCACGAATTTCAGAATTCGAAAGCGGATTCTTGATACCGAGGAACGAGGCAAACAAGCCAAGCGGGATAAAGAGCTTCTTGAGGATTGAGAGGAACACACATCAAAGAGCGAGAACCAATTCAGTTCTCGCTCTTTTGTCACAAGGTTACTTCTTTCGTTTTTTCTTCTTGAATAATGCCTTTATCTGCTGATAAATCAATCCAATGAGCAATAAGATGAGCGCCCCGGCAAGGACCCAGCCGGCGGGTATGGTTGATGTGTCCATGGTGAAATGTTGTATCTCCTCGCGCAGATTATAACAAAATCGAGAGTGAAGAAAAGTAGTTGTCTATCAGGCTGATTGGTAGGTTGAGCACAGAAACTCAGCTTGCCTTGCTTTAATGACGCTAGCAATTGCTATTACTTCACGTATAATCATCTTAACAGCATGAATTAGTGCAAAGACTGAGATAGCACTGGTAGAACAAAAAAATCGGAGGCTTGAACACAATTGGCAGCGATCCGAGGTGTCATTTTAGGTTTCGTTTTGACCGTCATTGGTGGAATCCTCGTGTCTTGTGCGGCACAGAATGTTGAGGCAGAATTCGTGATTGGCGCTTGGCCGGGGGACGGCGTTGAAATTATTGAAAGTCTTGTTGAATCTTATCCGGGTAAATTCTCCCATCCTGTCCGGGTCGAAGTAATCCCCGAAGACATTTACCATGATCAGTTGTGGAGTTACTTATTGGCCAAATCTTCCCATTGGGACCTCGCTCTGGCACAATCCCAATGGCTACCTACATGGGTCGATTATCAGGCGGTGCTTCCTGTAGATTTAAAGGTCGATCTGGCCAAAGAAGGCGCTTCCGACTTTTCGCTTGGCGGCGCGGTCTACGGTGTGTCAATTAGTGAGGACTATCCAGTCTTGTGGATGCGGAAAGACTTGTTCGAGAAAAGTTTTGCGAACACCTCACCAATCTCCTGGCTCAAAATTATGGAAGCTGCCCAGTCAGTCAGTGAACCTCCAACACGATTTGGATTGGCGCTTGCTAATGACGAAGTAAGCGCAGGCGAAACATTCCTAATGGTGTATTCGGGTTTTCAAGTTGAAGAAGGCGACTCAGCCATTGCTTTTAAATCTGAGGTGGTCGCTTCTGCGATGGACTTCCTTAGAATGGCAACCCAAGACGGTGTTCTGCCTGCCGAGCCCCTTGGAACAGATGATATCGTTCAGAAGTTGCAGAACGGCGAGGTTGCTATGGGCGTGCTTTGGATATCCGACTCTGGGAGGCTACTTGACTGCCAGGCTTCGTCTTATGTGTGCAATGGAGAATCCTCGATGCTGGTTGGCGTCCGTTTGCCGCATCCACCTTCTTATGAGAGTCGCAAGTCAACCGGGTTGATTTTGCCCATTGGGGCCGATGACGCAGAGGAAGCACATGAATTCATCGTGTGGTTGGACACTCCAGATGGACAGTCTGCCTTGCGGGCGGCGGTAGCGCAAACAGATTCCTCCAAGGTCAAAGACCTAATTCTTCCTGATCCATTTCTGTCTCCGGTCGGATCGGAGTTTAGATCTGTATACTCTGACCGTTTCGTGAGCAGCCTGAACCAAATCATCTATACAGCCATCCAAAATAACGAAGAGGTTGACATTATCTTAAACGACATCGACCGGGTATACCGCGAAGAAGAGAATCGAGACGTTTTCAGGCCTTGACGACAGTGCGGAGGGAAAAATGACTTCCGATAAAGCATCCATTGGGCTGGTTGTTCTTCGAAGCGCCGAGTACTCCACCGCTGGATTTAATGATTTACGAAAAGTATGTGACGATGATATTGTAACCATCGAGAATTCTCTGGGAAAATTGTTTGATCTATGCAAAACCTGGAGGATTGCCACTGTTGAAGATCTCGGGTTCTTTCGATCTGCGCTCCAAGAGTGCGAGCCAGATCTGTTGATTGTGATTTTTCAGTCGAAAGACGCACAAACATTACTTCCGGGACTCATACAAGAATCCAGAGGATACCCATTCGTCGCGTGGAACTATCTACCGTGGAAGCGCATCCCGCGACCTATTCCTTGCCATGAGTTATTTAGATCCATAGGGGCATCGGAGATGATGGATTCCTTCTCAGTGTTGCACGATACACAGCAACCGTTCTTGTATGCTTACGGCTCAGCCGATGATCCGGCGTTGAGAGAAAAGTTTCTGAGGTTTGGAGAAGCAGCCCGTGTGGTTCGGGAGCTGAAGTTGGCGAGATTTGGCTTCGTGGGAGAAGATCGCCAGATGCAAGCGAGCACAGAGTTTGGATCGTCGGTGCGCTTCTTTTCTAGCGCGGATTTGCAACGAGAGGTTGAATCAATTGGACAAGCAGAGATCTCTGAATATTTGCATTGGCTCACAGAAATCACACCTGTTGGAGACGTGCCTTATGAGGCCGTGAAACGATCGGCAGGTTTGACTATGGGATTGGAACGACTAGCACTGCAACATCACTTCCACCTGGTGGGTGTCAATGACCGACCTGACTGGTTGATGGGTTCTAGGTTCGAAGCGAGGCCCACTTTACCTCCAAGAGGAACGTTTAGTGATTCACGGATCCTTTATCAACCCACTGACGATATTCCAGCCGGATTGGCGAATTTCATCCTTGCAAGACTCGGAAAACAACACCCGCTGTATCTGTCCATCTGGACCTGGGATCAGGCCAGGAATACAGTTATTTGCGGTCATTCAGGAATACAGCCACTAACGTCTGCATTCCTTGGTACGGGGCGAATTGGACGTGATTTCGAGTGGGATCAATATGCGGATGGAATGAGCGCGCAACTCGAGTTTGTTGCCCGTCCAGGACGAGTCACCCTTCTGCAATTGCGAGAGTCGCCTCGGGGTTGGCGGGCGATCGCTGCAACGGGGATGTGCTTGGAAAGTGAAGTTTGGGTCAAAGGACTTCCCCATGCGATCATCCGTCTGGATTGCCATGTGGATCGGTTTTTGGGAGAGTTGGCCAGGATAGGATCAAGCAATCATTGGGTAATGGCTTACGCGAGTGTCGTTCCAGAGTTGCAAAGTGTGAGCGAGCTGCTCGGAATCCAACTTGAAATCCTTCAATAAAGAGGGATTGTCGAAATATGAAGTTGTTAGCCTAACACTTGGTCAATGATGCGGATGATGGATTGGGTTTCGCTCGGGTTTAGGGCCCCCAAATCGAACTCCAGCAAGAGAACTTCTTTTGGGCCAAGCGTTTTCAAATTCCCTTTTGCTTGCTCCGCCATGTAGCCTTCTGGCTCAGCCGTCGCGGGCAACACGATGCCAATTGCGTCCTGATCGGCTGTGCGGCAAATCCAGCGGACACCTTTGCCAAGCTGGTCTGGACGGTGGCGGATGTAGTCGGCGCTTCCATCCGGTAGTATTTGCAGGCTGTGCGCCCAACCTTGTGTATCCGCCAGATAGTCGATATAAAAGACCACCTCGGGATCATATTTCAGGCCGGGTTCCAGATGATGGTGAAGCTCTGGCGATTGTTGGAGCTGAGCCAGAAAATCCGAGAAGCCAGGTGAAGGGTGAATATGGGATGGGATGCTTGTGCGAACTCGAACATGATCTGGTGTGGTGTTCGCGCTGTAATACAGCCGGCTGTAATCCACGGGGCGGAAATTTGCGTGAGCCAGGTACATGTAATCCATGGGGCTGTTTTTCAAATTCGTAAAGCGGATCTGAGCGTGAACTAGCGCTGAATCTTCACGCAGCGTGAGACTGGGTTCAGCGAGGTAATTCACATTGAATGCAATGGTATGTTGATACTGTCCACCTGCTTTGAGGTATGGGCCGAACTCATCTTCGCCAATTTGAATAGTTACTCCGCGATATGGCGCGTTTGGCAGTTCACCATGTAAGGGATGTGTATCATGCGGTCCCGGAACACCCATCGCGGTAAAGCCACAGTGGATCAGGAATCCCCCATAGTTTCTGAGGTACTCCTGAGTAGGCATTGGCTGTTCAAACATGGAGCGCATCGTTAATTCGCGACCATCAAAATTGGCTGACCAGATTTGCTGGCCCTGGAATGGCAGAATAACGATCTCGCCGCGCATGTTGGAGATTTTTAGCCCGGCGACTCCGCTATTGTAGGTGAATGACGATACTGAAAAACCGCCATACCTGATCAATTCTTTCTCTACCGGTCCAAACATGACCGGGTCAAGATTAATCCGTGCAGACACGCTCATTGGGCATCTCGTGATTCCATGTCTATTTCGGCAAGAAACTGGTTCACGGCTGCCAAGAATGGTTGAAATTGGTCACGGCGAATATTGTGACCGGCGCCCGGAACCTGTACGATCTTTCCAGATGTCCACCATCGTTCGACCTCGGCGGCTGTCTTCTGGTTCACAATTCCACCCAGGGTTGGATCACCCATCAGCAGCAAAATTGGACAACGGGTTGCGCCAAGATAGTCTGTCCAACGCCGGCGAGGCGCTGTGGCTATTTGGCTGATGTTTGAGCTTAATTGCAGCTTGGCATCTGCCCAGGCGTCCCATTCGAGTTCGCTCCAATTTGGATTACCTTTTTTTCCTTCCGCGATGATTTGTTCTTTACTTAGCAATCGTCGCCGGTTGATTTCTTGTTTCCAGGCGCTTGCGCGTTCCGCGCGTTCTTCAGGGGTTGAGCCCCAGAAACGACCTGGCCAGGGCGGGTCTTCCAGCACGAGTGCTTTAATTCTGGTGGGGTAAGTTGCAGCAGTGGCGGTAGCCGTTTCGGCGCCCATCGAATGCCCCATCAAGATGACTGTCGAAAGATTTAGACCGTCTATCAACCCCAACACATCCGCCGCGCGATCTTCGGTGCCATAACCATCTTCTGGGCTATCTGATTTGCCGTGTCCCCTCGCATCCATCATGATGATATCGTGCCGGTCTTGCAACGCCAACGCCGTCCTTTCCCAGCACAACCCATTATCGGTTACCCCATGGAGCATGACAATGGGGCTGGAAAGGGCCTTTATGTTGGCTGGCTTTGATCGATAGTAATGGATTGTGATGCCATTCGCGTGGATAAAGCCTGTATCAAAGTTAACCATGTAAAAACTCCTTATCTGCGAACAAGTGGCAGCCAACATACGGGCGGTAATGCTGCATGAAAAGTTGTGATGGAATAGGGCGGTAGTGAAAGGGTGTTCGTTTCCGCAATCACTCCAGTATGAACTGATAAGCGTTGATCAACAGGAACCGTTATGCCCATGCCGGCAATGAATATACTGGGTGGAGCGTATACCTGTTGATAAGCGAATCCGGCTGTCTTATAGCCAGGCAACTCTATATGAATATCATACTGCTCTGCGGTAGGATTTGTCAAAAGGATGCTTGCCTGAGTCGAGTTTCCTCCGCTGAAAATCCAGCCCCATGGGTTTAGGCCAAGAGGTGTGCCGGAATACGAGAAAATAATCTGACGAGCACTTGTCTTGTCGTGCATCTGTTCAGCAAAAATGCTTAGAACCAGCCCGGAGGCATTGAGGGCCTCTGAGGTTATTGTGTCAGACAATGCCTGGTTGTTTATTCCGTCGAGAAGTAAGCCCTGGAAATATTGGGCGGCTGCTGATGGGGAAAAGAAAGCAGTTGAGATCACGTGGTGGCTTCCATTCAAATAAACACGAGTGATTTTGGGTTCCTGCAAAAATGCATCCAGAAAACTCGCGGTCACCAGTCCGTGGGCCCATGTGTGGCGGGTCGTACCGATCTGATCCCAGAGATTGAACTCAGTAATCCATAAGTTGTAAGGGAGTTCTCGTAGATTGGATCTGTTGGTATCTGAATCAGGGCTTCGGTCGAGGAGGGCGGTTACGTCGTGGTAAGGGGTTTGGAGCAAGAGGTCGATTTGGGCTGGAACGGAAAGCTGGGCGTAGGCTGTTGCTTGCTGGCTGGGTGTTCCCCAAATCGTACCCTTATCCAGAGGGCTGGGGTTCCAGGGTGGCGTTGAGTATAGATGGATGGCCATAGCCGTAATTCCGGCCTCCCCTGTAAGACTTTGGGCCAGGTCTTCGTTCCAATCCTGATTTCGAGCAGAGCTTGTGTCTTGTAAATCGGATGCGCTCACTGCGATTCTTGCCTCAGGATAAATGGCGTGAATCGCTTGTTCCCAATCTGCGGCAACAAGACCGTAGGTGGAGGCGTCAGGAAAGATCTCAACCGGGAGCGCCTCATCACTTCGGTGCAACTCGTGGCCTAATTCAATATACTGGATAGGGAGTCCTTGCGTGCTGGCTTGAGCCAGGGAGTGGAGGAAGGCTTCTTTGCTCTGAAGCGCATCTGTCACTGGGTTTATCCGAGTTCCTTGGGTAATGAAGCCATTATCGGTCAGCATGTTTGCCAACCATAAGATATTTACGTCTTTTTCTTGCCAAAGAGCAGCGATTTCCTCGATTGGAACCTCATACCCAAAAATGTTCTGACTGCCTTGCAAAGAATAGGGCAAATAAGGTGCGACGTCCAATGAGCGATCGAGCCACCCAATTTCTAGATCCCAATAATTTCCATAGAACGCGCCCGGAAAGCGCACGGAAGCTATTTGTGAAGCCTCTAGGACGGCGACCTGGGGAGGAGAAACAGGCCAACCACCGAGCGTTGACATCTGTGTGCTGGTGATCCCGAGCATGTCAGGCGGAATGGATCGTTGGGCTCCCAGCGACATTGACAATATCGCTGATTCTGCGGGATGTGTAGGCTGGGGCTGAATGAAAGTGAGCGCCAGCAGGACTACCGTGGTAATTGTTTTCTTTGAGAGTAACAAAGGGACTCCCCCGATAGTACGAATAAGATGGTTTAATTGTATTCATGCAATATTCCAGGTCAACTGCTATCGAAGTCCAATATTTCTAATCCTTGAAATTCACCATGATGACTCCAAGGGATTCAATTGTTTAAGCGCCGTCACATAGCGCGGAAGGGTGTAAAATTGGTTGTAGTTTAGACATGGAAAGGCTTGAGGATCGACTGGCCGACATAAGCGGTTCAAACAAGACAGGAATGGGTGACCTATGAAAAGCAGTATTCTCCTTCGGGTTTTGGTCAGTATATTTATGATTGGGGTAGGTGTTCTGGCGTTATTAGTCAATCTGGGAATGATTGATGTACCCTGGACGATCAGTGGCGGGGGGATCGTTTGGTTGGTGTTGTTTACATTGAGTGGGCTGGCTTTTTTGGGGATTTTTATTAGAAGCGCAGAGAATTGGTGGGCGGTCATTCCAGGTTTAACGCTTATAGGATTAGGGGTTGTGATCAGTGATATGTTCCCAAAGGCCTACCAGCATCTTTCTGTGGTTATCTTGCTTGCGCTGCTCGGATTCGGTTTCCTAGGAGCGTTTTTGGCGAACCGAGGCTATTGGGGGTTGGTCATTCCGGGTGGTGTTCTCCTTGCTGCCGCTGCCCAATTCCTGGTTGCAAATTCCGATTTTCGTGAATACAGTAGCGCTGTTCTTCTGCTCGGGTTTGGGGCAACCCTTCTTGTTGCCTATCTCCTGACATCGCCAAAGATGAAATGGCTCCTGGTAGTGGCGGCTTGCTGCGGTTACTTGTCCATTGTTGCTGGAGCGGGGGCATTGGCTAATGTTTCTCTGTTAATGCCTGGAGCACTCATTTTGATTGGTGGGATCATTATCTGGCGAGCATTCCATCGTTCAGCACGGGCATAAATCAGGTATAATTTGCCGGGGTTGGTTCTATTGCAATATGAGCAGATACAACCCTAGACACAAAGGAATCTTACGCCTTCTATGAAGATTTTCAATATAGGCCCGCTTGAGTTAATATTAATCCTTGTGGTCATGTTCATCTTGTTGGGGCCAACAGGCATGCAAAATACTGCCAGACAAATCGGTAAATGGATCCGGCAGGTTATTCGTTCGCCCATGTGGGGTGAAATAATGGGGTACTCACGTGAACTCCGGGATCTACCCACCAAGATTGTGCGCGATACGGGGCTTGAGGAAGATATGGCCGAAATCCGGAAGGCGACCCAAGCAACGACGGATGAACTCAATAGCGCTGTGAGTGACGCAAACAAAGAGATAACAACCGGAATCGATCAATCTTTGAAAGAAAGTGGAAACGTGGAAATCGCCATAGGGCTCGATCCAGACGCTCCGGTGGACAAGAACAAATCGAAGGAATAGAAATCAAAAAAAAGGGCGAAGCCCTTTTTTTGATGGTGTTATGTTGTTGAGTCTGTTTCTTTCTCTTTGTAAGCGATTTTCGCGAACACGATACTGAGCAGGTAAATGGCAAACAGCGGCAGCATCAAGATACCCATATTTACAGGATCTGGTGTGGGGGTGACGACTGCAGCCACAATCGCAATAACCACGATCGCGATACGCCATTGTTTAATTAAAGCGTTAGGGGATAGTAGGCCTAGTTTGGCTAACGCGAAAACCACTAATGGGATTTCAAAGCTAACGCCAATCCAGAATAATAAATTGGTGACAAAGTTGATATAGTTGGATAGGCGAGGTTGTGTTTCGATGGGCAAAATTCCAGAAATAAGGAACGGCAACGCGGCTGGAAGCATAATGTAAAAAGCGAACGCAACTCCACCAACAAATAACAAAGTCGCAACCGGGATGAAGACGAATAGCATCCTTTTTTCGTTCGAATATAAGCCAGGGGCTATGAACGAAATGAGTTGGAACAATATGATGGGGAGGGCGAGAATGAATCCGGTGAGGAGGGAGACGCGCATGAAGACTCCAACACTCTCGGTTACCTCGATGGAGATCAGCTTATCCATCCCACCAATGGGCTGAGCCAGGTATTCGATGGTGTACTGGGCGATCATGAAGCTGCCCAAGGTTGTCACGATTAATGCAATGACGGCCTTCAGTAGCCGGCTCCGCAACTCGTTGACGTGACTCCACAAATCCATTACTTTTTCATTGGTCATATTTGCAGCAGTGTCTCCTCAATCCTGGCCCCATTTTACTCGATACCAGCGTCTTCGGGGGAGATAACAAAGGCGATCTCCGTCTTACACGACAATGGCGGTCTCATCGAATACCAGATGTTACCCGAAGTATAATCCTTATGACAAATTATCCGGGAGGGAAATATGCGGAAACTATTGGCGCAGATAGACCAAATGTTGAGCCGAGGAGAGAGTTTCGTGTTGGCGTCCATCGTTGATCAAAGTGGTTCAACGCCCCGCGGCAAGGGGGCGTACATGTTGATTAGCTCAGATCATCAAATTACAGGGACTGTTGGGGGCGGGCTACTGGAGGCCCGGGTGAGGGAAATGGGCGCCAGGGTTTGGCTAACGAAAGTGTCTGTGCAGGAGAGGCTGGTTTTGAGCGGAGAGGGTGCTTCGGTGTCTGACATGATTTGCGGAGGTTCTGTCGATGTTTTGGTGGAGTGGGTTGACGCAAACCGGGTAGACTGCTGTGTGGCACTCAAAGCGATGCGGGAAGCTGTTCAAAGTTTGGGAGTCGCGGCGATTTTCGGCGCGGGTCACGTCTCAAAGGCGCTGGCAGAATTGACTCACCTGACCAATTTTTACACAGTAATTATTGATGACCGGGCGGAGTATGCAAATGCGGAAAGGTTCCCATTGGCAGATCAGATTCTTACTCCTAATCGAATGGACGAGGAGTTAGAGTCGATGAGATTAACCGATGATGCTTATATTGTCATTGTCACCCGCGGGCATTTGCTAGATAAGGTTGTGTTGAATAGCGCACTCAAGACACCAGCAACATACATCGGTATGATTGGAAGCAGAAGAAAGTGCGCGCTCATTTTCGATGAGTTGCGTCGGACGGGTTGGCGGAATGAGGATTTGGCCAGGGTCCATGCCCCTATCGGTATTCCGATAGCAGCGGAGACTCCCGAGGAAATTGCGGTGAGCATCATCGCCGAAATGATCCAACATAGAGCCAATAAGGCGGCATTGACAACGCGTTGACCGGGCGTATAATTGAAAAATAGTTTCAATAACAGAGGCGTATGAAAGCAGACCCATTAATTGAGTTGTGGAGTAGGTTGATCCAAGAAAGTGGATATCGCCTGACTGAACCTCGCCGGGTGATCATTGAGATCATGGCGAGAAGTGAACGCGCGCTTGGCCCACAGGATGTCTACGACCTCGGTAGGGGAGAGCACGTTGGGATGGGGCTGGTCACAGTTTACCGGACATTGGAGAAGTTAGAGGAGTTGGGGGTAATTCAACGCGTTCACCACCCGGATGGTTGTCATCGATATTTACGCTCAGGAGTTGGACACCAGCATATCCTTCTTTGCGTCCATTGCGGACATTCTGTTTTCTTCAGGGGAGATGACCTCAGTTCCTTATTTTCGGGCGTAGCGGAAAGCAGCGGTTTTGAAGTTAGAGAGCATTGGTTGCAATTGTTTGGCATATGCCCAACCTGTCGAGAAAAGAATGATCCAAAAATCGCGGAGGGATCATGATCCAGTCTAGCAATGACAGATTCGACCAGCACAGCCCGGCGCGGCTTGATATTCAGACAGTAAATATCGGTTATGGCGCTGTTGTTGCGCTTCAAGATTTATCCTTCCAGGTTCCTCATGGCGAGCGAGTTGCGGTTGTCGGCCCCAACGGAGCTGGAAAATCTACACTTTTTAAAGCCCTGGTTGGCTTGCTTCCCATTTCCAAAGGCCAGGTGTTTATTCATGGTCTACCATTGGGTCATCATCTGGATTGTGTGGCTTATGTCCCGCAGCGCGAAGAGGTAGATTGGAGTTTTCCAGTTAGTGTCCGCGATGTTGTTATGATGGGTAGGGCTGGCCGGCAGGGGTGGTTGAAGCCCCCTAGCCAGAATGATATGCACATTGTAGAGTCTGCGCTTTCCAGGATGAATCTAACGAACCTGGCAAGACGTCCTATCGGAGAATTATCGGGCGGGCAACAGCAACGTGTTTTTCTGGCCAGGGCTTTGGCTCAAGAGCCTCACATATTGCTGATGGACGAGCCCTTCAATGGCGTTGATGCTCCTACACAGGAAGTGGTATTGAGTTTGTTGGATGACTTGCGTTCCCAAAAAGTGACCGTGATGGTTTCTACCCACGACCTAAGTATGGCGGCGCAGCGATTTGACAAAGTATTACTGCTCAATCGCCGTCTAATTGCGTTTGGCAGCGGCAAGGAAGTCTTTACTCAAGAACATGTCCGAGCCGGCTTTGGCGGGCAGGTGTTAGATATGGATGGCGCAATCGTAATTGATCAGTGCTGCCCAGGCGAAGACCATGTTCACTAGAGGTTGTTATGCTGCTTGATTGGATGATCACCCCTTTGAGTTACGTTTTTATGCAGCGCGGCCTCGCCGCAGCCCTGATGGTGGGCGTGCTTTGCGCTGTCATTGGCAGTTATGTGGTGCTTCGGTCAATGGCCTTCTTGGGCGATGCGATTGCGCACTCTATCCTTCCTGGCATCGCGATTGCATATCTCGCCGGGGCAAACCTGACTATTGGCGCGTTGATCGCGGCGATCGTCGTGGCTTTGGGGGTTGGCGTAATTTCACAAAAAGGGGCAATTAAAGAGGACACGGCAATCGGCATCTTGTTTTCTGCTGCCCTGGCAGCGGGCGTGGCAATGATCAGTTCAATCCGATCGTATGCGGTAGATTTGAGCCATATCCTTTTTGGAAACATTCTTGGCGTCAGTACGGTGGATTTGATCATTACTGCCGTAATCGGCGGCCTGGTGCTTTTGTGTGTTATTGCGCTATTTCGCCCGTTTCTCGTTGTGTCGTTTGACCCCATTCTGGCGGCTACGTTGCGGATGCCTGTAGCTTTACTGCGCAATCTTATGCTAGTGTTGATTGCTTTGACGATTGTGGTCTCAATTCAAACGGTTGGGGTGGGGTTGGTCGCTGCAATGTTGGTTACCCCAGCCGCTACCGCTTATCTGCTTACGCGCCGGCTTTCAACAATGATGATCATCTCCGCTATCATTGGGGCAATTTCGAGCTTTATCGGGCTGTACGTTAGTTATTACGCCAACATTGCATCTGGCGCGGCAATTGTTTTAACCGTGACCCTATTCTTCATCTTGGCATATCTATTTGCGCCTGGGCGCGGATATATTTCTCGCAAGCGTAAGCCGGTATAGAGGACTTCTTCGCCGCCTTAGCCCTATGATTTTCCTGCCGTCAGCAAGGCTTCTAATTGGCGCAGTCTTTCCATTTGAACGGGCATGATGTAAATAAAAGGGCGCACTTTTCGGATCAGTTGTAAAGCGCTTTCTAAGGTTTCGCCAACGGAAAGAAGGTAAGCAGCAGCCATTGTAGGCGCTCGTCCTACACCCGCGCCACAGTGTATGTACACCTTTCCACCGGATTCAATCTCTTGGGTGATAAACGCAATTCCTTCGCGGAGGTGTTCGATCGATGGGGCGTCATCATCTATTGTGGGTAAATAGCAGTATTTGCTTGGGGCCAGCCCCAACGCAGCGTCATCTTTTTCTATTCGCATGTTGACCACGGCATGGATGCCTGATTTTTCCAGAAAACGCAGGCCGTTTTCACGGTATTGGGGGCCGACGAAAAGGTTGGGGGTGACCCGACTAAATTGGAGGAGGGGAACACCAGTCAGGGCGGGCAAACCACGCCCGTAAAGCCACAGGAGCGTGGTCCAAACACCCTGTTCACCAATGCGCCGTTTCGCGATAGTCCAGACTTTTTTCAGCAATTCTCGAGGTGATGTTTTTGTTTTCATTGTAAAAGTTGTGTGAGCCTGCAATGCGGTTATTACCAAAACATAACCAACAAATTATATCATAATAATCATAAATAATCAAGGGGAAATTACGCATCCGCACGAAATCCAATGATAGGAGCTCAACACGTTGCTTAGCTTGGGCAGGGGGCAAACCTAGGGGGAGGCGTAAGTAAGTATGAAGGCGGTGAGCGAATAAGACGGAACGGAGGTAGAGAAGATCGTACGAATGAATAAGATATGGAACGAGTAAAATCTAAGACATCCAGATAAGTTCAATACTAGAACCATCCGAGGCGCGATTGCTGGCAGAAAAGGGCCAAAAAGAGATGAATCAGCGCAACTCCATAAGCTTTCGATAATAATACTTATCGAAAGCTTATGAATGACAGTATCTCCCCCACTGGGCTTTCACCGAAAAAACGCAAAGGAATACGGAGGGGTTGGAAGAAGTGAATTATGCTGGGTGGGAATACCGCAATAATTTCCTCGATTATGTTCTTTTAGATAGGTTTACCCCCTCCCCCACTCGGATGTTGTGGCCCTCGTGGAAGCAGATCTGCCTGGATTTGATGCTATAATTTCGCGTCAAGATTGGACTTTGAGGACAATTATCGTGGATCAATCAGGCAAGACGTATCATTACTTAGAAGCCTTGGAAGATTTCCATCGAGCTCGGCGTCGAGCCCGGTTGGAAACTTTTGCGGCGTGGATGAGTGGCAAATCCACGAATATGTTGCAGTATGATGAGATCCGGCGAAACCTACCCATCACAGAAACTGCCGCAGTACACCTGGAGGATATCCCCTTGTCGGCGATTGTGGGATCTGTCAGTCGCGAGGCAGACTTTTCGAGGCAACTTTTTCCACTCAATGAAAACGATAACATCCGTTGGGCAAAAGTTAAACAAGCGTTTGAAAGCCCTTCTGGACTACCGCCGATCGATGTGTATCAGGTCGGCGAGGTGTATTTCATTCTGGATGGGCACCATCGAGCGTCAGTGGCAAGGCAAATGGGCGCTACTTACATTCAGGCATATGTGCGGAAAGTTCAGACACCAGTTGCGTTGAAACCAGATGATCAAATTGACGATGTGATTCTGAAAGCTGAGCATATCAAGTTTTTGCAGACCACAAACCTGAACAAGATCGTCAAGGACTTGGAATTGCGCTGCACCACCCCGCAAGGTTATGACCGGCTTCTTGAGCATATTTCTGTTCACCGATACTTTATGGGAATTGATGAGAAACGAGAGGTATCCTACGCGGACGCGGTTGAGCATTGGTACTTTCAAGTGTATATGCCCGTTTTCCAGGCAATCCGACGCGATGGGTTATTGGCCGATTTCCCAAAAAGCACGGAAGCTGATCTGTATTTGTGGATCATGGACCGCAGAACCGAATTGGAGAATGAACTTCAGTGGAAAGTGGACACCTCAACGGCTATCAAAGATTTTGCTTTTCGATTTAGCCGCAGAATCAATCGAATCTCCTCCCGCATCGTCTCCAAATTAATCGATGTTGTTCTACCTGACCCATTGGAGGTCTCTGCTCCTCCCGGGGTGTGGCGAACCCGATTTGAAAATAGCATCCTGGCAGAAGGACGGCCCGAGAAGGGCGTCTTCCAAAATGTGTTGCTGACGGTAACTGGGGACAAATCGGGGTGGGCTGTACTCGAACACGCTTTTCAGATTGCAAATCGTGAAGGATCGTTTATCGGTGGTTTATATGTCGGCACGGGTGAAAGCAATGAGACAGGAAAAGCGCTGCAAGCTGAGTTCGCCCACCGTTGTGGGCTGGCAAACGTTGCCGGTGAATTAGCCATTGAAAATGGGAATGTGACCCGGTTGGTTTACGAACGGTCTTTTTGGGCTGATCTGTTGGTGCTGCGGTTGTCTCATCCCCCCCCTTTCCTATCGGTTAAACGATTAGGGTCTGGATTGAGGACTCTCATCCGAAAATGCACCACTCCGATTCTGGTCGTCCCACCAACAGCCAGCACCCACATGGGAAAAGCGCTCCTGGCTTATGGCGGAGGTCCTAAAGCAGACGAAGCGCTTTATCTGTCGGCGTATCTGGCTAACCGCTGGGGCGTTGATCTTCACGTGATCACCATTGAGAAGAGCGGCGTCGATGGTAATAAGCTTCTGGATCGCGCCCGTTTGTATTTGTCCCGGCATGGTGCGCCTTCAGTCCACTATCACAATTCGACGGGCAAGCCGGCTTCTGTAATTTTGGACCAATGTAATCAAATTGGCTGCGACTTAATTATTATGGGTGGATACGAGGGTGGTTATTTTCGAGAGTTGGTGTTAGGTTCCACAGTGGATCGTGTTCTGTGGAAAACCCACTGCCCTGTATTGATTTGTCATTAATCCGTTACTTGCTCTTCCGCTTGATCACCCCGTCTTTCCAAAGCCATGCGCACCAGGACACGGAGGAGATTGGCTTGCTGGGCGAACAATCTCGCGACATCTGAGTTTGGCTCCGGTTTTCCCTGCCAGATATACATGCCACCTGGCGTCAGTACGGTAAGTCGAACTTCCCCGTCGCGAACCGGATCGGTTTCATGCTGGTTACGTAGTTCGCCTATAGGGCGCGCCATGCGGATTCCATCGTAGATCAAAGGCGTGATTGCATTATCATAATCTTCCCAGAGAATAACTCCGCCTTGATGATTGATATAACGCGCGGTTCCATCCGCGTAAGATGCCAATACATCGGAGAGACCCTCATTTGGAACTTCAATCACGATCCCCAACACCTGCCCATCCAGGCTGGATGGCGGCTTTTTTCCAAGTTTCCGGATGGCATGCCAGGCCCACAACTGCACCAAACTATCGTTTGCCAGCAGGATAACTGCTCGCAAATATCGAATGGCAGATTCCGGATCACCGGCATTGGCCCTTTCGTAGGCTGCTGCTAACAAAACCCAGGGGAACCGGCTGATTTCCGTCTCAAGCCACCGGCCAGCCTCTTGGAATTGGCCCTGTTGTAAGCGATCAATAGCTAAAGAAAAATCATCATCCCGTTCTGTGTTGATGTTGGCTACAATAGCTTCTAATTCCCAATCCGAATACAATAAGGTCCGTGATTGATCCATGATAAACTCCTGCGCTCAGTATATCCAGGTTAATATTCGCCTGTCAACCTGAAATCCCCTCCCCCAGCAGAGAGTCGCCATGCTATACTCAAACCGCAGCCAATCCAATGATCACATCAATAAGTCAGGGAGAAAACCTATGGCCTCCGCCGGAGTTAACTCAGCCACTCCCCTCCCCCATTCGCCACAACGGAAGAAATTCATTGTTCTCTATTCACTTGCAGTAGCGCTTTACTGGATGAGCTTGTATTTTTATGTGCCGACTCTGTCTGTCTACGCAAAAATCAAGGTTGAGAGCCTGGCTTTTGTCGGAACCATTCTCTCGATGTACGGCCTTTGGCAGGCTGTTATTCGTTTACCGCTTGGCGTCATCACAGATGCAATAGGACGGCGAAAGCCTTTTATCATTGTCGGCTTTGCGCTCGCCGGTTTGGGGGCATGGGCTATGGCTACCGCTGACAGTGGGAACCAGCTTTTGGTTGGGCGAGCCATTACCGGGCTTGCTGCCGGGGCCTGGGTCCCTTTGATCGTCGTATTTAGCAGCCTTTTTCCACCCGAACAGGCAGTCAAGGCGACGGCGCTTTTAACACTCGTTAATTCATTGAGCCGCGTGGTTGCCACCGGCCTGACGGGTTGGTTCAATGAGCTGGGGGGATACTCTTTTGCGTTCTATGTAGCCATCGCTGTTTCCGCTTTGGCAATCCTCGTGATCCTTCCCTTACGAGAAGAACGCCTACCCCCACTTGCGTTTTCTCCTTCGGGTGTGTTACAGATCATCATCCGTCCAGATGTTATGCGGCCAGCGCTTTTGGCGGCGTTGGCTCAATATGTGACTTGGGCTGCCACCTTGAGCTTCACACCAATCTTGGCGGCCCAATTGGGCGCTTCAGATGTGATGCAAAGCCTTTTGACGAGCTCTTCGATCCTGATCATTTCTATTGGAAACTCCATCACTGCGATTCTTTCCCGACGGATAAACCTACGGAAGCTTTCGTCGTTGAGCTTTATCTTTCTGGCGGGTGGAGCGCTGTTAGCCGCCTGGACCCCTTCTTTGGTCTGGCTTTTCGGCGCTCAATTCCTGGCGGGGCTGGGCTCTGGTATCAGCCACCCGCTGCTGATGGGCCTAAGTATCGCGAAAGTTGATCCGACGCAGCGCAACACAGCAATGGGATTGCACCAAGCTGTGTATGGATTTGGAATGTTTGCCGGCCCTTGGATCAGCGGAGCGCTTGCGGAATGGATAGGGCTTCAACCCATGTTCGCTGTCACCGGGGCGGCAGCTTTAATGATTGGGTTAGCAGGTTCGCAATTCTTGATCGTGAATAAGTCGTAGTTATTCTGGAGAAAAGGCGCGATGAATAAGAAATTTCGATGGCATGAATTGCTGATGATCAACAGTTATTGGTTGGGACTTAATATCTCTAGCGGTACCATCACTCCTGTTTTGCTCCCCTATCTGGTTCTATTGTTCATGCCTCCAGAAGAAAAGAACACTCACCTGGCGACGATCCGAGTCATTGGGTTGGCTGTGGCAATGTTTGTCCAACCACTGGCGGGGATGCTCTCAGATCGGTCGACGGCAAAGCTTGGCCGGCGTAGACCTTTTATCCTGGCCAGTGCGATCTTGAGCTCACTATTCTTGATGGTTATCGCTTCGTCTCCTTTATTCAAGGGCGTGTCTGGAATAGGAACGTGGTCTTTAGCATTCATTGTGCTTCTCGCCGGAACGGTATTGGTCCAAATTTCAGCCAATCTGGGCCACGGTGCGCTGCAAGGCGTCATCCCAGACATTGTCCCAGAGAACCAACGGGGAGGCGCCTCGGGGATGAAGGCAGTTTTGGAACTATTGCCTGTATTCCTGGTGATTTTCATGGGGCCATTGGTGGATCAAGGTAAGATACCACTTGTGGCCGGAATCATCGCAACCGGATTCCTGGTGACGATGATTGCCACCCTGTATTCGGTTAAAGAAACTCCTCTCGCCACCCAACCAGAATCTCCCATTCGTGAAGCGGTGCTGCGATTGTTTGCCTTGACGGCCATTTTTGTTGCGGTCACTCAACTGGCTACCCTGGGAGTTCGGGCAGCGGGTTCCTGGGCAACTCGTTTTACAGGGGCGTTAGCACAACAGATTTTATTCGTCGGCTTGATTGGGTTAATCGCGATGGTGGGCTCAATCCTCATAGGCGTTTATGCGGGGGCTCGGATTGGGATCGGAAAAGACGCCAGCAAGCAAGAAAGCTTTATCTGGTGGGTCATTAATCGGCTGCTGTTCCTGGCGGCTGTGGGATCGATTCAGGGCTTCGCGCAGTTCTTCTTGAGAGATGTGCTCCACATAAAAAATGCCGCCACCATGACAACCTACCTGTTGGCGGTGGTCGCGCTTTTCTTAATCCCTTCCGCGATTGGAGGTGGATACCTGGCTGATAAAATTGGCAGAAAACGCCTCATTGGCTTATCGGGACTGGTAGCGACTGCTGGCACCCTTCTGTTGATGTTTTCAACTTCATTTCCGTTGGTGATCGTCAGTGGATCGATTATCGGATTGGCTACGGGCACATTTATGGCTACCAATTGGGCCCTGGGCACAGACCTGGCGCCCAAGGAGGACGCCGGCAAATACCTGGGGATTTCGAACCTGGCAGGCGCGGGCGCAGGCATCGTTGGCGCTGGGATTGGCGGTCCGCTTGCCGATTTCTTCAACCAATTTCAGGAAGGATTGGGGTATATCATTATTTTCGCTATTTACGCCAGTTTGTTCTTGATTTCAACCTTTACACTCGGAAAGGTTAGGCAGATCAAAGAAAATTTAGAGACAGCGGACTGATTGACAAATGTTTTGATAACAGGCACAATAGATTCGTCCATGTTGCTTTCAACCCGTTCCCCTGATCACCATTTGGAGTTAACTATGGATAGTATGCAAAACCCCAAGGACGCTGAGAACCAGCCCGCCTTCAACCCGGAAATTTCAAATGAAATTTCACGCCGAATCATAGGCAATCAAGTGGTCGTTCGCCAAGGTGGGGCCCAGTCGATGGAAGCCGACCACCTCATTGTGCGTCAAGGTGGCGCCGCAAGTGTTAGGGCCACTCGATTGGATGTGACCCAAGGGTTCGTCGGTTATATCCAAACTGACGCCGCGAGTATGACAGCCGCGAAAGCAGGAGTTGTTGTTGCCAATGGTGACACGCACATAGATCAGTCTCTTAGCCAGGTTTATCTGTCCAAAGGCAATTCGACGATTGACCAAAGCGCAATCGCGGTGTTGGTAGCGAACGAGGTCAAGGTAGAGAGTTCAAGCACGATTTTTCTGTTGGCCAAAAAGGTAGAGGGGAATTTAACTACCATGTTTGGCCCACGGGAATCTCTGTTGTTTGGGGCTATCGCAGGCCTGGTGGTTGGAGCGATCCTCTTGATGTCCAAGTTCGTGAAAAACAAAAAATGAGGGTAGTTTTATGACGATCACAGACCCTATTTTGGCTGATCTTGGATATGTCATGGAAACCATTCAGGAGGTTGATCTCCTGCATTTTTATCAGAGCTTTCCGATCATCTGTAAGGCCAGGCTCCTTGGATTGCAGGATGGAAAGGTGCAAATGCAGGCACAAGCGCCAGGCTCCGTTTGTTTGACATGGGAAAAACAAACGGTTGTTTTAAGTAATCGGCTGCTCGAAGCAGTGAAAGCGGATATTCAAGTGTTTGACATAAAAACCGGAGTCGCCGTTTTGGGAAACTTCGAGTATGTTGGATCACGCCTTGGAGAGCGGATGGTTGCCCGAGTCGAGCCTAAGACGCCCTATGAGGTCAGGCTTGACAAGGGAGGTGTGTCTTTGCGAGGCAAAATGGCGGATATCTCGATCAGTGGTATTGGCGTTTATGTTCAGACACCTAATGTGAAAAAGGGAGAGTTGTTTGAGGCCCGGCTGGTCTTGCCCGAGGGAGAAGTGAATATTCCGGTTATGGTCTTGGAGGTCACCCCTACCCCAGAATCATTCCGTCTGGCCATGAAGTATACGGTTAATGTGTTAGACATTGGGTTGGTCATGCGACATATACGAAATCGCAGATCCGAAATTTTCAATGAGATCCAGGAATTGTATAATCAGGCTTTCTCTGGGGCTTAAGGATTACTTTATATTAGGAAGGATGTTTCATGGAGGATTTTAACCTTCCTCTGATAGCGACATGCGCTATTGGAATTATTTATTTGGGATTGTTGGTCTTGGTTTTTCGCGGCGCCAGATTTGACCGCAAGTTAGAATTATTACTAACCGGGTTTCTCACCGTCTCGATATTTTTAACCGGGTTATTAGGCCTGGAGCACACCAGTGCAATTACGCGATTCCGGGTAGATGTGATCACCCGGTTGTTGTACTATGGTGTGGTAATCTTGGCGGGTTTCGTTACTTCTCTAACAGGGCACATTGTCCGATCTGATCGGACAGGCCTGGCTGGGTGGATTATTGGATCCATCTTATTCTTGGGGTCTCTTTTCGTCTACGAGAACCCACTGGCGATACCCGATGAGATTGTACGGACCACAACCTACTACATACCCAGGACCAACCTGGCCTTGGTATTGGTTATCAGTAGTTGGTTTGTTTTTGTCTTATTTTCATTTAGTCTGCTAATTTTTGGATACCGGCGAACCAAACGCCCGCTCCATAAGAACCGGTACAGGTATTGGTCGATCGCATTAGTATTGTTTGCGTTGGCCTCCTGCTTGCTGTTTTTTCAGCCCCTGGCAGCGAATCTTTTTTTGGTGATGAGTGCGGTGGTAATCGTATATACGGCATCCACCTTGCATCTTCCTGACCTCAGGCAGTTTGTCCGAAAAAGCGCCAGTTTCTTTATTAGCGCAGTTTTGGCCGCTGCTGTTTATGGCTTCCTGATTGGATGGCTAGTGCTGGGGAGAAATCGCTTAGAAGGTTATAACCTTACAATGGCTGTGATCGGGTTAGGAATTGGCCTGGCATTACTGGTTAATCCCCTGCTCAACTATACACAACAAATCATCAACAGGGTGTTCTCTGGACATCGACGCGATTCTAGCGGATTATTGAATGAGTATAGTAAGAATATAGCCAACATCCTGGACTTGGACCGGTTGTCAACAACCATAAGGTCCTTGCTATCCGAGGCATTTGAAGCTGATGATGCGGCGCTTTTATTGGTGGATTATGAAGAGCCCCAATCATCCTACTTGTTGCGAAGCGCTTCTCTCCCGAGCGATGCCGAAAACAATCACCACATCGGGGTTTTGTCGGCAAAATCGCCTATTGGATTGGCAATGAGTCACGAACGGCTTCCCTTGTCACAATACGATATTGACCTGGCTCCGCGATATCAATCTGCTGGCGCAGCTGAGAAACAATGGCTTTCCGGGCTGGGAATGGATGTTTTTGTTCCTGTTTTTATTCAGGATCGCTGGATTGGCTTGCTAACTTTGGGACCTAAAAGCTCGGGGGATCGTTATTTCAAACAAGAATTGGATATTCTTCAATCTATTGCCGATCAGACCGCTGTCGCGCTTGAGAATGCTCGATTGTACGAGAATGTTGTCCAACGGAATATGGATAATGAGCGGTTAAACCTGGAACTCTCATCCGCTAATGAGAAACTGGCTCTATTGGATAAAGCAAAATCGGATTTTATCAGCATCGCTTCGCATGAGTTGCGTACGCCGCTGACCCAGATCATTGGTTACAATGACATCATTGGAGATATGGTTGAGAGTGGATCTGTTCCTCACAGTGTAGGCACTCAGATGGTCGAATCGGTGCGAAGAGCCGCCCGCCGGCTCGAAGAAATTGTGGATACCATGTTTGATGTGTCTCGACTCGATACAAGGACACTGGAATTGAGCAAGTCTCCTACATCCATCCCTGTTGTGGTAGCAGGCGCGGTGGATAAATGGAGCAAGGCTCTCGATGAACGCAAGTTGTCGATTTCGGTCAAAGGTTTGAATACTCTTCCATCTATCTCTGCTGATGGAAAACGCTTAACCCAGGTATTTGCTCATCTGATCCAGAATGCGATCAAGTCAACCCCAGATGGAGGCCAGATTCGGGTGACTGGCAGACTGATCTCCAGCAAAGACTCCCAGGAGGGATCGCCTGATTTTGTAGAGGTGCTGGTCGCGGATACGGGGATCGGCATTTCGAGTGACGACCTGGAGCGAATATTCGAAAAGTTTTACCGGGTGGGAAATGTGTTATTACACAGCTCCGGCGATACGAAATTTAAAGGCGCAGGCCCAGGGCTGGGTTTGACCATCGCCCGGGGGATTGTAGAGGCGCATGGAGGTCGCATCTGGGCAGAAAGCACAGGCTATGACGAAAACACACTACCGGGCGCAACACTGCATGTTCTTCTGCCTGTTGCTGGAAATGGATCCGCACACCCACAAGGGGTAGCGAAATAACATGCCCTCCCCAGCGGGACAAGTCCAAACCATTGCCGGCGCAGTGAGTAGCTACCTGGATAATATTGGCCAGGCGCGCAGCGCGCACACCGCGGCAACATATAAGAACGCATTGAATTCTTTTAAGCGTGCCCTAACCGACCATGGCATGGATATAGAAAACACACCTGTGAGCGACTTACGTGAAGATACCATCACGTGGCTCGCCTCAAGCTTGAAAGGATTAGCGCCCACGACAGAGGCGCTATATTTGACTGCAACAGCAGGCTTTTTTGAATATCTGGCTGCTGAAAGTCTGGCATCGGTGAATCTGCATCGCCTACGTCTACTGATTCGGCAGCGATCACGCCGGCCTGGGGCAAGACTGCCACAATTTCCCCGCGATTCGATCGACCTGATTTTAGAAAAGGTTGATGAACTCAAGAGCACACCAACGGAAGATGAGACAGATCATTTGAGGAACCTTCGCGATTGCGCCTTCTTGTTGACACTAGCGGATACGGGGCTGCGAGTGCATGAAGCGTGCAATTTGCGGCGAGGTGATATTGACTGGAATGAGGGCAAGGCTGTCCTTATTGGGAAAGGTAATCGCGAAGCAGTTGTCCGATTTTCGTCAAGGTCGCTTCGTGCGATCAAAGATTATCTTTCAGCCCGGGCCAAGCTGGATGGCAACAGCGGACGAGCTTTAACCTCACTCCCACTTTTCGCGCGACATGACCGCGGAGCTGGGCGAAAGACTCGACCTATCACCACAACAACAGGAAGAAATATCGTGTCGGTTCGAGTGGTTCAGTTCTTAGGTAAGGAAGCCTTGGGTACCATCACGCCTCACTCCTTCCGCCATTATTTTGTTACCAGAGTTTTGCGAGCATCTGGAAACTTGAAGCTGGCCCAGGAGTTGGCAAGGCACAAATCGATTGCTGTGACTCAACGGTATACCCACCTCACGGATGACGAGCTGGATAAAGGATATTGGCAGGCGATTGAGGAATGAAAACTCAATCTTCGAAAAAGTTCCGTTATCTGGAAAATTACTATATAATCATTAAGACATAACAACGATTGCGAGGAGAGAAAGCCAAGACAATGAAGACTTCCATTTGGGATATCCTATCCATTCTTCTGATCTTGGGCATTGTCATTATTGCGGGGGTTACATTCTTGCTTCTGGCTAATCCTGCCAGTTCGCTCAACCCATTCCCGCTACCGACTATGCCTCCGTCTGTTTTCATTCCTACAGCTACGGAAACGCCGCTCCGTATGCCTCCTACCTGGACTCCAACGGGTGAGGTTCAACAGGTGGTTGGAGAATCTACCCGTCGCCCTACCTCTACCTTGGTTCCAACCAATACCCTTTTTGTGTTGCCTACCTTTACTCCTCTGCCCATCGTGCCGACCAATACGCGCATTCCTCTTAGTGGACAATGCAAACTGGTTTCTCAGTCACCGATCGATGGAACGATTTATGAGCCAGGAACTGCCTTTACTACGACCTGGACAGTTCGCAACTCGGGTAGTGGCGATTGGAAATCGGAAAATGCGGATATTCGCTTCTTGGCGGGGGACCCGATGCATTCGGGCAAGGATGCCACAGACCTTTCCGCTACTGTGCCTCTTGATGCGACTCTTCAGATCGTGGTGGAAATGGTTGCCCCCGACATGCCTGGCTACCATATCACCTACTGGTCTGTTCAAGAAGGCGGAAATGTTCTCTGCTCGTTTTACGTAGAAATTCTTGTAAAAAAATAAATCTTTCGGATAACTCAATTAGCACTTCATGATTTCGATAGCCTTGGTTGGCTAGAGATGGATTGAGGTGCTTATTGGTTAAAATTAGTCGTGTGGGATTATGGGGCTTGGGCTCCATTGGGACCAAATATAGGATATTTCGCCCAGAGAACTGATGATACAATGATGGGCAGTTTATTCTTTTCAACCGAGGTACTTATGCAACGACCGGATCTCTCAAATGCTGATTCTGCCATTCGCCAATACATTGAGTATCTTGAGACCCAGCTCGAACTAAAGCGATCTAGCAAGCAGGAAATTGATTTGGATCCTGATAAACTCAGTGAATCTTTGCCGGCCGAACCTGAGACGACCATCGCTTTACTGACTTTAAGCAGTCGTGGGATGGTGAAACGAACGCTGAGGCATCTATATCATCGTCAGCATCGAGGGGGAATGGGGGTATTCGACCTGGATGTAGCCGCCCCAGACTTTCCCTATCTCCTTGGAATGACCAACGAGAATCAATCGATGTTGTTGTTTACGAATCGAGCCAGAGCCTTCCGCTTTAATTTTCAAAACATTGAAGCGGTTGGGGTGCGCGCGAAGGGAATTATGGCTTTTGAGCGCTTGCCATTTGAAAACGACGAAACCGTTGTATCTATCTTGCCAGAACAAGCGCGTGGCTACGTTGCATTTTTGTCGCAATCCGGAAAAGTACGCTGTTTACGCCACCACCTTTTTGGAGAGCACTTACGCCCCGGCACACCCGTATACAATTACGGCGATTTTGGTCCATTGGCATCAGCCTGTTGGACAACGGGGGAATCTGACCTCTTTGTGATCAGCCGTGCTGGAATGGGAATTCGTTTCAACGAAAAAGCACTCTCTCCTCAGGGCGATTTAGGAATTCGCCTTTCTGGCGATGACACTGGGGTTGGCATTACGCCAGTTGCCCAAGATAGCAGCGTGTTCATTTTGGCAGCAGACGGAAAAGGAACGATTCGCCAGATGAATGGATTTTCTGCCAACAAGAGCCCTGGTGGAAGTGGAAAAATTGCTATGAAAAGCAACGCAATCATCGGAGCCGCTACTGTGCGGCCTGAGGATGATGTTTTTATCATCTCGCGACAGTCTAAGATCATCCGCTTTCGAGCCGATGAAATCCCGGCGACGGACGGCGTTGTTCAAGGAGTTAATTGTATGGCGCTTCGCCAGGATGATATTACTACCTTTATGGTTTGCCCGTTATCGGTGTAAGGGATATGACCGTTTATCAGTTGCCATACGATACCCAGGAACTAGAAATAGCAATCCCGGATAGGTTTTTTACAGATTTTATACTTCCAGCGCACATTCCATCCCCTACAAATCCGGATGCCATTCTGACCGATGCGTTGAACCAGCCCATTAATTTTGAGTGGAGCGATTGTTCTCGCGTCCAATCGGTTGCGATCGCGATCAATGATAAGACACGGCCTGTCCCGCACGATGTGATCTTGCCAGTGCTGCTTAAAAAACTTCATGAAATGGGAATCCAGGCAGAAAATATCTGCTTTTGGATTGCGACAGGCACGCATTTGCCCATTACCCCTGAGGAGTATTCTAAGATACTGCCATTAGACCTGGCGCAGAAGTATGAGATCCGGTCCCATAACATCCAAGACGAGAGTTCTTTGGTTTTCTTGGGCCGTACCAGCCGCGAAACGAATGTCTGGGTAGCGCGCGATTATTATGAAGCAGATTTAAAAATTGTCGTTGGAAACATCGAACCTCACCATTTTGCCGGCTTTTCGGGGGGGATGAAAACCGCGGCCATCGGTTTGGCTGGTCGGGCGACGATCAACCATAATCACGCCATGCTTTCTCACCCAGATGCCTGGATTGGGCTGTATGAAAACAACCCCTTGCGACAGGATATCGAAGAAATTGGGCAACGGATGGGTGTCCATCTGGCTGTCAATGTCATCTTGAACCAAAATCGGGATATCGTCAGTGCGTATTGCGGACAACCTAGAGATGTCATGGAGGCCGGAATCCCGCAGGCCCGAAATATTTGTGCCATCCAAGCGAATTCCGATTACGATTTTGTGATCGCTTCTGCTGGCGGAAAACCAAAAGACATCAATTTTTACCAGGCACAAAAAGCCCTAACACACGCTTCATCTTTTGCTCGCCCAGGCGCGCCGATCTTGTTGGTGGCTGCCTGTCCAGAGGGTAGTGGAAACGCCGCTTATGAAAATCTCATGAGCCAACTGCATTCTGTTGATGAGATTTTTGAGTATTTCCGCACCCAGCCCTTTAAAGTCGGCCCTCATAAAGCACTTCAGGTAGCTCGAATCCTACGCCGAAATCCGGTAACATTCGTGTCTTCTATCCCCGATGACCTGGTCAAACGCTTGCTTATGTCACCGGGAGGACCACTGCAAACAGCCGTTGACAATATACTTTTTGGTTTAGAGCCTCATTCCAGAATCGCCGTATTGCCACATGCGACAACAACCTTGCGGATTAAATGATCCAAACAACAACTAGAACCGGAATTATGGGTTAGAATATACGTATTCAACTTTTTGGATGTACGGAGATGCTATGGATAATCCATCACGCACACCTGGGAAAACGACCATCGCGCCTGAAGTGTTACTCGCTATTGCCCGGCTGAATGCTTTATCAGTTCCCGGAGTAAGCCACCTGAGCACCACTCCAGGCGATGTGAATCAACTGCTTACCCGCGGAACCAATGAAGGTGTCCGTGTGCAGGTTGAGAACGGTGTCGTATATGCGGATATTTATGTAGTGATGAACGCGGACGTGAATGTCCGTGAAGTGAGTAGAGCTATTCAAGCTCGTGTTGCCAGGGCAGTGTCTGAAATGGTGGGCATGGAAGTTGGAAAAGTGAACGTCCACGTTGAAGATATCGCCTACCCTGTTAATAATAAATCGTAACCAGAAACAAGAGCATTATGAAATTTCGCACCAAGGCTCGTGGTATTGCCTTGCAAGTACTTTATGAAATAGATTTAACCGGTCACGTTCCCATGGTCGCCCTCGAAGAGCGGCTTTTGGACGAGCCGATGGAAAACGGCCTGGCTGATTTTGCGCGCCAGATCGTTACGGGGGTCTTGCCGATTTCTCAAAAATTGGATGATCTTATCGCCCAACATGCGCCGGAATGGCCCATGGATCAGGTCGCGGTAGTAGACCGGAATATACTGCGAATTGCCTTATGGGAATTCGCAGTTGCCGGATGCACACCCATTAAAGTGGCGATAAATGAAGCCATCGAACTTGCCAAATTCTACGGTTCCGAGAGTACACCGCGGTTTGTTAATGGCGTGCTTGGTAGTCTCGCGGCCCGGCAGAATGAGCTCAAACAGGAATTTCCAGGCCCGAACACCAGCGCTACTCCGCCCGAACAATCATTGTAACTTCGAATAACCAGCCAGAGGTCTGTCATGCCAGTACCCACATACCGCCCTCACCGCTCGATTTTGGCCACAGTATCCTATCTCCTTCTGGCATCAATCCTAATGGCTGCTTGTGGGCAAATAATTGCGCCCACAACAACGACGGATTTGCCTGCCTCGGGCTCAGAGACGGTCTCGAATGAAGATCAGGTAGCTATTCGTTTCACCGCTGAGCTCCCTGCCTTATTGGCGGAAGAAGAAGTGCTGTATCTGGATGTTCTGGACGAAGTGACTGGCTTGGCATTGAACGCCACTCGGTATAAGCTTGAACCAGTTGATGAAACGCACTACTCTGTACAAATCGCTTTTCCTCTGGGTTCGGTGATTAAATACCGATATGTGAAAGAAGGCCAATCCACTGGCATTGAACACACCAGCCAACGCCGTCAGGTTCGCTATCGCATGTATTATGCGGAGGCGCCGGGCGAGGTGGTGGATCGTGTTAGCGCCTGGAGTGATGCCCCATTTACCTCGGCGCATGGTAGGATCATGGGACAAGTTGTACTGGAGGACGGTAGTGGTTTTGCTGCCGGCAGTTTGGTGGCCGTGGGTGGTCAGCAGACTTTTACTACTGCCGATGGATCTTTTTTCGTTGATCAGCTACCCGTTGGAACGCATAATCTCGTGGTATACAGCCCAGATGGCAGCCATTCTACTTTTCAGCAAGGGGCTTTAGTCGCAGCAGAGTCGACCACACCCGCAGTAATTCGCGTGGCGGCCACCAAGCTGGTTCAGGTAACATTTGAAGTAAATCCACCCGAGGGAAGCCCCACCGGTATTCCAATTCGTTTGATCGGAAACACCATAGGGTTGGGGAACTCCTTTGGTGATTTACGCGGTGGATTATCCACTGTGGCAAATCGAGCGCCTTTCCTCAGTTATCGTGAGGATGGTAGCTATTCGATCCAGTTACAACTTCCCATAGGATTCGAAATTCAATACAAGTACTCTCTTGGGGATGGGTTTTGGAACGCAGAGCTTTTCTCGGACGGACGCCCTCGCCTCCGCCGCTTTGTGGTTCCTGATCGGAACACCACGATTAGGGACCAAATAGATGCGTGGAACACCCCTGGATTATCACCAGTTACATTCCTGGTTGCCGCTCCAGCGAATACTCCCGTTACAGACCAGTTGAGTATTCAGTTCAATCCGTATGGGTGGACAGAACCAATCCCAATGTGGCCGGTTGGGGATGGCAAGTGGGCATACATCCTGTATAGTCCGTTGAATTTTATCGGCGAGACTGGCTACCGTTTCTGTAGAAACGAACAGTGTGGTGTTGCCGATAATTCAGAGACCCCTGGTCCAGATGGTCGAGGGCCAACCTTTACACCATCCAATGAGGCGCAGTTAATAGAAGCGACTGTGGCTAAGTGGATGTGGGCAGGTGAAGAGACGGGGCCTATCACAGTCCCCTCCTATGAAATCCCACCAAAACCTGAGAGCTTTTCTACGGGAGCCGAATTGGTGGCCGATTTTCATCCCTCCTGGCAGCCTTATCTGGCTAAATCGTTCCTCCGCCTGAGTCAGATCCAGTCGGAATGGGTGGTGATCTCCCCAACCTGGCATTGGTTAGGATCTGATCCCCCAGCTTTAGCGCCAATTTCGGGCCTGGATGCGACCTGGCAGGATTTTGCACAGTCGGTTCGATTGGCACAAGCAGCAGGGTTGAAAGTAGCCATTCGACCTACAACAGCCTTCTCTGAGCCGCCTTCTATCTGGTGGTCAAAAGCTACAACGACTGATGGCTGGTGGCAAACCTGGTTTGATCGCTATCGTTTGTTTGTTTTAAATGCGGCGGAAACTGCCCAACTTACTGGAGCGGATGCATTAATCCTGGGCGAGGATAATTTGCAGCCCAGCTTACCAGGAGGAGTGATTGGCGAATCCATTCGCGCTCCATACGATGCCACCCTACGTTGGCAAAACCTGGTGAATGATATTCGGGGGAAGTATTCTGGGACGATCATTTGGCGGTCTGCCGGGACCAGCCAGGCATCCATACCCGATTTTGTATCCCAACTGGATGGCTTATACCTGGTGAATAATCAAAGCTTGAGCGATGCAGACACTTTGACTTCAGAGGAGCTGGAACAGGCCTGGGCCACTTACTTTGAATCCGATGTGCGAGCAATTCGCGACCGGTTCGATAAACCGGTGTGGATCGGGTTGGCGTACCCATCGGTGGATAGATCTGCATCGGGGTGTGTGCTGGCAGGGGAAAGTTGTTTGCCGACGAGTGTATTCACTCAAGCTGGTCTGGATATTCCCGGAACCTCTTTGGATCTTGTCGAACAGGCGGAAATTTACAACGCGGCATTCCGCGTGGTGAACCAAAATGATTGGATTTCTGGAATACTTACTACAGGGTATTACCCTATAGTGGACCTTCAGGACAAATCTATTTCCATATCTGGCAAGCCAGCAGAGGATGTGCTTTGGTATTGGTTTGACCAATTCAAGAATTAACCCTAAGGAGAAAACATGCAGAACATTGGGATGCCTGGTAATTACACCCTAGAGCATCACGGACTGTACAACCTTAGAAACATCTATTGGAATCAAACGCCTTCCGCTTTAGTAGAACAAATAATTCTACGTCAAGAAGCAATACTGTCCGGCACAGGCGCCGTCGTAGTGAACACAGGGAGACATACTGGCCGTTCACCCAATGATAAATTTGTGATTCAATATCCTCCGGCTGACCCTGAAATCTGGTGGGGAAAAGTAAACCAACCAATGGCGCCGGAGAAGTTTCAACTTCTGTTGCAAAAGTTGCGCGCATACCTGCAAGGTAAAGACATATTTATCCAGGATCTTCAAGCAGGGGCGCACCCCAGGCACAAAGTCCCAATCCGGGTGATCTCAGAAAAGGCATGGGCCTCATTATTCGCGCACGATCTTTTTGTTCGAATACCATCGGATCGACTGGGTAAGCACAAGCCGGAATTCACGGTATTTCACTGCCCCGATTTTTTTGCTAACCAGGAGGAGGACGGAACCCACTCAGGAACCGTTGTAGCTCTCGATTTTTCTCGTCGAATTGTGCTGATCGCTGGGACCAGTTATGCGGGTGAAATCAAGAAGTCGATCTTCACCGCCATGAATTACTTGTTTCCTAAACAGGGCATTCTCTCCATGCACTGTTCTGCAAATGTTGGTTCTGCTGGAGACGTTGCGTTGTTCTTTGGCCTGTCTGGAACTGGGAAAACTACACTGTCTTCTGACCTGGATCGGCGGCTGATTGGTGACGATGAACATGGCTGGGCAAGGGATGGCGTGTTTAATTTTGAGGGTGGCTGTTACGCCAAGACAATCCATTTGCGGCCAGAACTCGAGCCGCTCATTTGGGAAGCTACTCACCGCTTTGGGGCAGTTTTGGAGAATGTAACTTGTGATCCATTAACTCGCGAATTAGACTTTGATGATGACCACCGCACAGAAAATACTCGCGGAGCTTACCCAATCCACTTTGTGCCCAATCATGTTCCAGAAGGACATGCTGGACATCCAGTAAATATTTTTTTCCTTGCGGCAGACGCCTTCGGAGTCCTGCCTCCAATCGCCCGTTTGAACTACGAACAGACCATGTATTACTTTTTGTCTGGTTATACCTCCAAGCTAGCCGGAACTGAAACTGGCCTTGGTGCAGAACCACAAGCGACTTTTTCTACTTGCTTTGGAGCTCCTTTCCTACCACTCCACCCACATGTTTACGCTGAATTGTTGGGTAAGGCTATTTCGAAACATAATGTACGCGTCTGGCTAGTCAACACCGGCTGGACAGGCGGACCATATGGCGTAGGACAGCGCATACGCCTTCCCTTTACCCGAGCTATGATCCGTGCGGCATTATCCGGTGAGTTAGAAAAGGCAACAATGAGGCGAGACGATCTGTTCGGCTTTGATGTACCGACGCAGTGTTCGGATGTGCCCCCTTCTGTTTTGGATCCTGTGTCAACCTGGGCCGATCCAATGGCCTATAAGGGCCAGGCTGAACTCCTGGTTGGCAGATTCATCAAGAACTTCGAACAATTCAGCGGCAGCGTTTCACCAGAGATCGTTCGGGCTGGACCAGGGAGTAGATAATTAAGCCGGACGGAATAATAACGCCACGGCTGCGAGGATTAAAAACGGCGCATAAGGGAGCGCGGTGAACGGTTTATAACGTTTGACGAGTAGCATTCCTATCAAATAGAAGCCACTGATCAAACCACCAAGCAGAATTGCGCCCAACAAGCAGGCAGTTATCCCGGGCCATCCGAGAATCAAACCGAGAACTCCGCTCAAGTTGACATCCCCAAACCCGAGGGCAACTTCATCTACGGTTTGGCCGCGAAGTTTTGCCATCAAACGTCCAAATAATTCCCCCAGAAGATAAAGGCCGAGCATCATCGAAAAGCCCGCAAACCCTCCGATCAACGTGGAGACCCAGCCATGAAGAAATACGCCAATCCCCAAGCCAAGGACTGCGCCAGCTAAACTAACGACATGCAAAATTAGGCGGTGTTCAACGTCAATAATAGCTACTACTCCTAAATAGAGGAGCAAAATCATCGCCATCCAAGATGGCATCCGCTCAGGTGGATATAGCCAAAGTATGATCCCAAGAGCAACGAAAACAAAAATCACAATCCAGGTTCGAACGCTTCTATTCTTTCCGCATTTCTCGCAGCCGCGCAATAACAGATAGTCCCCGAGGCTCTGTGGAAGACCACAGTTCAAGCAAATTGGAACACTAATCTTCCGATCGACGGGAAGAACATCGGCAAGATAATTGGCAACCCAGCCCGCAACCACCCCCGCCCCAAACCAAATAATCAAACCAAAAATATCCACAAAACACCTCAGCTTCAGGACAGACTAAGTACTTATCTGACAACTTTGAAGGAGAACCTCCCCAACGATTGTCGGGGTAGATACTAAGTATAAATCAAATCAAGATCTGATGCTCGTATTTTGGTTCATTAGGCATTAGTGTGGTGAACCCTACCACAGCAATTTGAAGAGAACCCATTCTCATGGGTCAATAACTTGATATTTGTTCTATTATGCGGTACAACAGAACGAACAATGAGGAAAAAATGGTGACGAAAACCTCTGGCGTTGAACACATCCTTCATCTCTGGCAGACAGACCCTACGGTTTCATCCAGTCTTGTAAAAATCCACAAATCGCCTGCCAGAGACTCAGATTCAGCCCCATTACCAATGAATCTCCACCCAGATCTGACAAAGCTGCTTTTCGAGATGGGTATCCACGCTTTGTACGCGCATCAAGTGGACGCGTGGGTTGCGGCGCATGAAGGGGTAAATGTGGGCGTGGTAACTGGCACAGCAAGCGGAAAAACGCTTTGCTATAACTTACCGGTGATTGACACATGCCTTCGCGATCCATCTGCGCGGGCGTTATACCTTTTCCCTACGAAGGCGCTTGCCCAAGATCAATTTAAAATCCTTGCGATTTGGGCGGAAAAACTAGCTCGGATCACATCTCTCAATCCTGCGATTTATGACGGAGATACACCAGCTTCACGTCGCCAGCAAATCCGATTGAACACGCGCCTCCTTATTACTAACCCAGACATGCTGCACACAGGGATGCTACCTCATCACACAATTTGGGCGGAATTTTGGCGAAATTTACGCTTCATCATTATTGATGAAATGCACACATATCGGGGTGTCTTTGGCTCTCATGTCGCTAACTTGATCAGGAGGGTCAAGCGGATTGCAGCCTTTTATGGAGCGTTTCCCCAATTCCTTTTATCTTCAGCTACCATTGCGAACCCCGGCGAATTGGCTGAACAACTCGTCGAAGCTCCTGTTCAAATCATCGAAAAAGATGGCGCCCCTGCCGGGGAGCGGTACCTGATCTTATATAATCCTCCCGTCATTGACCCAGCGCTTGGTTTGAGAGCCAACGCGTTTGGCGAAAGCCTGCGTTTGGCCGGCGATTTGCTTCATGAGAGATTACAGACAATCCTTTTCATCCGTTCTCGACAAGGCGTTGAATTGGCGTTACGTCAGTTGCGAGAACTCAATCCAGATTATGCGCAATCGATCGAGGGATATCGTAGCGGTTATCTACCCCAAGAGCGAAGGATGATCGAATCATCCTTACGGGAAGGGAACACGATCCTGGTTGCAGCAACTAATGCGCTTGAATTAGGTATAGACATAGGCAGCCTATCGGCGGCTGTGCTGGTTGGTTTTCCCGGAACAATCGCCTCTATGCGACAGCAAATAGGCCGTGCCGGTCGGAAGAATGCTGGCGCGCTCGCGGTTATGGTGGCCTCTCCAGCGCCATTAGATCAGTTCTTAATGCAGCATCCAGAATTTATCTTGGACCGTTCTCCCGAAATGGGTTTGATCGATCCAAACAACCTCTTAATCCTGTTGCAGCATATACGATGTGCGGCTTTTGAACTTCCTTTTGTTGCCCACGAATCTTTTGGCAAGTTATCCGCAGAAATGCTCACCGGTCTGCTGGATGTCTTGGTTGGATCTCAAGAAGTTCATGAAACCAACGGAAATTATTATTGGATGGCTGATCAATATCCTGCGTCACATGTCTCATTGCGAAGCTCATCTCCAAAAAGCATCAATTTACGCACGATCGAGTCACAAGGTGGAGTGCGTATTGGCGAAATTGATTGGGCGAGCGCTTCCTGGTTTGTCCATCCTGGGGCTATCTATCTCCACGGTGGGCAGTCGTATTTAGTTGAAAAGCTTGACTTCTCAGATGCCACGGCATGGATGAAGCCAGTCCAATCAGATTATTACACAGAGCCTGTCACCAAAACACAAGTCGAGAAAATGACTGAGCTAGATGGAATCTCAATTCCGGGTGGAAAAAAATTCTTTGGTGAAATTCAGGTAACCTCTCAGGTAGTCGCTTTTCGTAAAGTGAATTGGCATTCTCATGAATACCTGGGCGGCGATGAATTAACTTTGCCTCCGACCGAACTGCGAACTACAGCGTGCTGGTTTGTAGTGCACGAGAATACAATTGCAGCCCTCCGAGAAAAAGGGTTATGGAGCAATGACCCCAATGACTATGGCCCAAGTTGGCAGAAGCAACGTAGAATGGCCTTACAGCGTGATAATTTCACGTGTCAGGTATGTGGCTCACCAGAGCGAGACCGCCCACACCATGTTCACCATAAACGAGCCTTCCGCACCTTCTCATCTTCTGAAGAGGCAAACCAATTAGACAACCTGATCACTTTATGCCCCCTTTGTCATCGGAGAGCTGAGTTGAATATTCGCATGCGCAGCGGGCTGGCCGGGTTGAGCTACACAATTCATAACCTTGCTCCTCTACACCTGATGTGTGATCAGAGCGATTTGGGAATGTTTGCTGAGCCTCAATCTCCGTTTGCGGGCGGGCAATCCGTTATCGTCTTATTTGACCTTGTTCCCGCGGGAATAGGTCTGAGCAAAAAGTTATTCGAAATCGAACGAACTCTTTTCTCTCAAGCCCGCGAGTTAGTAAATTCTTGCCCTTGTGTTGATGGCTGTCCAGCGTGTGTGGGACCCGCTGGAGAAAACGCCATTGGCGGGAAGGCCGAGACGATTGCGCTGCTGAATGAATTCACAAAAGCAGTAAAATATTAAGCGGTGATACGCATGGACGCAAAAGAATTGGCGGATCGGTTGAAAGCGTTGGGCGTTGAGCTAGGCCCACAGAAACTAGAGTCTCCTTCGAGGATGGATGGAGATCAATCCTTTCCGATTGAATCGGTTGTTACAGGCTGGGAACACCAAACGATATTTGGCTCCGCATTTGTTCATCTCGAAAACTTTGCCAAGCCATACGAGCACGGCCAATACGATTTATTCGTGAGTTCTCGTCTTGATATCCTGGCGGAATGGGGAAAAGCGGCAAAGCTTCATCAAGCCGATCTCTCATCAATAATCTTTTTGGATACGGAAACCTCTGGGCTTGCCGGTGGAACTGGCACTTATGCCTTCTTAATTGGTATCGGGTGGTTCACAGATGACGGTTTTCAAGTCCAGCAGCTCTTCTTAAGAGATCCAGGTCAGGAAGCGGCTCTTTTAACTGCGCTGACGGAGTTGCTTGGAACAAAAAACGTTGTAGTTACATATAACGGGAAATCATTTGACGTGCCATTGTTGGCCACCAGATATAACATGAATCGCCTCACAAACCCCTTAATTGGGTTTGAACATGTCGATTTACTACATCTCGCCCGGCGTTTATGGCGTGACCGCCTTCCAAGTCGCAGTCTTGGCGAGTTAGAAAAGAGCATTTTAGGTTTCTTTAGAAGCGAAGAAGAGGTTCCTGGATATCTAATCCCTGAGTATTATTTTAATTACCTACGTAACAGAGACGCTCGACCTCTTGCAGGCGTACTATATCATAACGCCATAGATATCGTTTCACTGGCGGCTATCTTTAAGTATGTAGCGACCACACTCGAGGATCCGCTCCATTGCGACATTCCATCGTTAGATCGGGTAGCGATTGCGCGTCTCTATGATGATCTGGGCCACTTCGAGAAAGCCGTATCGCTCTATGAACTAGGCTTGGAGGAAGGACTCCCGGAAGAATTCTTCTTGCGAACCTTACAACGGTTTGCCGTATCATGCCGTAAACAAAACCGGTGGGATATTGCTGAATCGATATGGATCAAGGCTGCACAACACAATGATCTATCGGCGTATATTGAGCTCGCAAAGTATTACGAACACCATGCGAGAGACTTGGTCGAAGCGCTAGATTGGACCCAAAAAGGATTATTGGCTACTTCCACGGCGGTTGTTCCGCTCTACATGCGGCAAACCATTGAAGAGGATTTGACGCGTCGACAGGAGCGCCTTATCAGAAAAATCGGCACGTAACCTGTCGGAGAATCGAGGATATAAGAATATGGAAAACGAAAAATGGGTAGTTGTTTACAACGAATATGGGCGCTTATCCGGTGAAATGATCCGGATTTTGCTAGAGTCAAGAAACATCCCCGTTCATTTAAACCAAGAAGGCGCAGGAGCTGCCTACGGCCTGACGGTCGGCCCGCTAGGAAACGTGAGCGTTCTGGTTCCTGAATCGCACCTGGTTGATGCCAGGCAACTGCTCGAAGAATATCAAAAGGGAGAATTGGAACTGCCTGAGGATCTAGAGATCGTAAACAAAGATACAGGCGCCGAGTCAGCCATGACAAAACAATGATTAAATTTCTTCAAGATTTTCCAGGACGATTGCCCCGTATTCTCGAGAGATCCGTTTTGTTGTTTCACCCGGTAATCCATTGCCAATCACTATTTGATCGATTTTAACCACTGGCAGCACTCCTCGACTTGCGCTTGTGATGAATGCCTCTGTAAGATTTGTAACGGTATCGTGTGGGATGGGGCGATGAACCACTTCCAGGCCAATTCTCTCACATGCCAGCAAGACATATTTTCGGGTTATTCCTGGCAGCACCCCTTTTTCGGCAGTCCATATTTTTTCTTGCCTTACTCCAAAAAAGTTGCTGCTCAACCCTTCCAAAATATCTCCTTCCTCCCCTATCATTAATACCTCGTTCACTCCGGGCGCTAACTCCTTACGTGCACTCTCAGCAGTTTGAATAAACTGAGAAAACTTCGCTTGTGCGTTCTCTCTATGCATGTGCCTGGTTACAACAGACACCCCTTCCAGGTAAGATTGTGGCTCAGGAATGCGCAGGGCTTCAGTGATTACATATATTCGACCAAAAGTCGGTTGGCTTAGGCTTATTTGAAGACGAATACGTTTTTCAAAGAAAGTATTATCGTATATGGCTACACGCAATGCATCTCTCAGAGTTTCTTGCGTAAAATTGATCTGGCTACCTAATAATTGAGCGGATTGATTGAGGCGTTGGAGCTGATTTTCAATGTCCAAAATTTTTGTGGCGTCATAAGTTCGTAAGGTTGTGTAAACCCCTTCCGGTAGGAGCCGAGACGCGTCGTTAAAATTGTTGGTTTGAGGATCAATGGGGCGTGTTGGCCCTGTGGGATCTTTCACCCAAGCCCTAATAGACTCTGTCATCTGTATTCCGTTTCGGTATAAAATTACTCTAACCCTCAAATCGAGGTTGTTTCACCTGGCTGAGTAGTTACAAATTGTCAAACCGGAACAGTATAACACCAATCTGAAGGCAAAAGACGTGATGAAGTTTACAAATCTCCTTGCGCATTCAAAGAATCATACTGCGATCACGATAGGATTGCTCGTTTTGTTGGTTTCTCTGTCCTTTTTCGCTGGGTATATTGCTAATCACCTCATTCATCAAGGCGCTATGGAGTTCTCTTTACTAAAGGAAGCCTATAGCCTCCTCATCGAACACGCATACGCCCCTTTGCCCAATTCAATCAAATTGGAGCACGGAATGATTCGTGGAATGTTACAAGTGATCGGAGATCCTTTCACGACCTTTGTGGAACCGCCACAGCACGAGCTCCAAACGAACCAGCTAGAAGGATCGTTTGGAGGGATTGGAGTCAGGCTAGAGCCCGATCCAGAAAATCAAATCCTGCTTTTTCCACTCCCCGACTCCCCTGCTCTTCTGGCAGGTCTGGAGCCAGCCGATTTATTACTTTCAATTGACGAGATGCCCGTTAGTGGCTATGCGAATATCGACGAGATCCAAGCGGCAATTCGAGGCCCCGTAGGCACAAAGGTCATTCTGGGGGTTCAACGGGATGGATTTGAAACGCCCATCAAGATCGCCATCCAAAGAGCACAATACCAATCTCCTTCCGTAACCTCCCATATTTCTCCGCTCAACGAAAAAATCGGAGTCATAACAATATCAATCGTTTCTGCCACCACCCCTCAGGAACTCACGTCAGCAATTCAGGACCTTGTAACGAGAGGGGCAAACAGCTTTATCCTCGACCTTCGAAACAACGGCGGCGGCCTGATAGAGGCTGGAGTTGAAGTGACCCGACTTTTTTTGCCTGAAGGTATCCTTTTTCAGGAGCAGATTAAAGGCCAGAGCATTCGAACTTATTCGTCCGACTCCCCCGGTCGCTTCACCGATTACCCATTGGTCGTCGTCGTCAACGGAAATACGGCAAGCGCAGCCGAAATGATAGCCTTGGCACTGCAAACCAGGCAAAGAGCACCCGTAATTGGCTCACAAACGATGGGAAAGGACTCGATCCAATTTCCTTTCTTGCTTTCTGATGGATCAAGCGTTCATATTACTGCGGGCAAGTGGTGGGTAGCAGGCTCCAGCCCTACCGAAAACTGGAAAGGGGTTACACCCGACATTTTATTAACAGGCGAAGAAACTAATAATTCGACTGCAATTGAAAAGGCCATCGAAGCGATCAATCCCTAACATGGTTGGGGCGTTGATTTCGATAATCTTCTGGGGTGTCTATATCCTTCAAAACACTGTCGTTCATTACCTCTACATAACAAATTTCTTGAGTGTGTGAATTCAAAAATTCTCTCAGAGTCTTGATTCTCTTGTCGTGAGTCAGTTCATAGAACAAACGGCGGTCAACCAACCAGGGATGCCCCCGTCGCATCTGATAGCTGGGTGCGATAATAAAATGTTGCTTTTCTCGATATTCCTTCATAATCCGGCTAACAGTCTCAACCTCAATTTGAGGCTGATCGCCCAAAACAACCAAACAAGCCGAAAGCGTCTCTGGTATGCTTTGCAGTCCAATACGCAAAGACTCAAGCATCTCTGTATGTTCAAAGGCAGCATTATACGCCAGTACAACCTGCTTATTCGCCAAAGCCTTCTCAACGTCCTCTCTTGCGCCACCCGTAACCAACACAATCGGTTCAACATCCGCCTTTTCAAGAACCTCTATGATGCGCCCGATCACAGTTGTATTCCCCCATGGAAGAGTCAGCTTAGGAGCGCCCATTCGGCTGGATCGTCCCGCGCCCAAGATAACAGCCCCGATCGGCGAAGTGCTTTCAACCATATAATTTCGATCGAAGCATTTTCACAGAAAGGATCGCCTCGAGAACCCCACCGCCAATAGCCAGGGCTTTATCAGAGAAATGGACGCAGTATGCCGGGTCGCAGCGCGGATCGATGTCGCCGATTTTCATACCCTTTTGTACATATACGCCATCATGGATAACCCCTCGTAATATGCCATTGAAACGGGCTGTCACCGGCTCCTGCTCCACCTTGACTACAATATCTCCAGCCCTTATTGATGCACCAATGGCCTCACCATTCGACACAATACCATCTCTAGGAGCCCTCAAGACTCGCTCGGCTTGGAATTCACCTACCGTTTCCGGTATACCTGTGTCATTCTCTGCGCTTCCATCCCAAATAACTCGCCCAAGCGCGTGCCCACGCTTGGTTTCTATCACGGCATGGCAATTGAGACCCGCAATAAAACCAGGCCCCAATCCTATCACGCAAGGAGCTATATCCAAGCCAAATTCTGGCGGTTGTTTTCTCATCCGGGCATCGATTAAAACATCTGGACAGTATTCACTTATGCACTGTGCCTCCGGATCAACCATGACAGCGATAGCCCGGCGTTCAATAACAGATAAAACCTCATCGATCGTTGAAACCCGAACTGCGGGAATCCCCTCCACCGACATGGTGTCACGATAGACCGCTTCGGCAAAAGAGACCGTCCTGCGCACAACCACGGGTTGTGCAATTTCTGTCATTAGAACAGACCACCCAGCCCGATACACCCTTGCTGCCACACCACTCGCGAGGTCACCTGCGCCCCGAATGCAAATCCTCAAACTCACTCCCCCAACTCCATCCCCCCAAGACCCTCAAGCACGCGTTCTGGAGTCAACGGGAACTCATTAAACCATACCCCCGTAGCTTGATGCAATGCATGAGCTACCGCTGGAGCCAGGGGAAGGAGTGGCATTTCGCCCATACCACGCGCGCCATAAGGACCAACCGGATCAGGGTATTCAAGAACCAACGATTCAACAGTCTTTGGCACGTCAAGAATTGTTGGAATTAAGTAGGTCGACAAAGTGGTGGTCTTTGGAATCCCACCTTGTTGAACGAAATTTTCAAGAACCGTATAGCCTGCTGCTTGCACTACGGCCCCTTCTATTTGCCCTTGTACCTGCTGTGGATTCACTGCTTTCCCAACATCATCGGCGCAGACTACCCGATCGATCACCAACTCCCCCGTCTCAATATCGACATGCACTTCCACGACTTCCGCTACATAGCCATATGCGAAATTGGGTTCGCTCTTCCCAGTTTCGGGGTCCATCGGTGTAGTTCGAGGCGGTCGATATTGATAAACCGCTTTTGCCGGTCGCTCCTCATTAATCCACTTCTGCAATGCCTGCTCTGCAGCTCCTCGAATTGCGTTGCCAGCCATGAAAGTCATCCTGGATGCTGATGCGCTTCCAGATGTTTGCGTGAAGGCAGTGTCAGATACAACCAGCCGGATTCTTCCTATAGGCAAGTTCAGGGCTTCGGCAGCAATTTGCAGAAAGACCGTATGCGCTCCTTGTCCACAATCGGCTCCAGCATGATAGACAATCGCTTCTTCGATGCTCTCTCCGCCGTTAAGTTCCACTGTAGCCCAAGATTGCTCTGGAGCCCCGAAAGAGAAACCTACATTTTTGAATGCGCATGCAATCCCAACCCCATACCGGATATGCTGCTTAATGGATGGATCTATAGATTTCTCTGGACCCATCCACTTTCCATCAGCGTATGACCATCCTCCCGCCTCTGCGCATTTCCGCGTCACCTCCGCTATCGAGACGCCTTTGGGCAACGGCGTCCCAACCGACAACAGAGATCCTTCACCCAGGAAGTTGCGATTACGAATTTCTAAAGGGTCCAACCCCAATGCGTCAGCCAGTTTATTCATTTGCATTTCAGCGGCAAACGCAGCTTGTGGTCCACCAAAACCGCGGAACGCACCATTTGGAATATTATTCGTATAAACTACCGCCGAATCTACCTTGACATTAGGTATCTCATAAGGTCCCGTACACATCAACGTAGCGTTTCCAAGTACTTTTCCCGAGGTATAAACATATGCGCCGCCATCTGCCAAAATATCGACCTCGGCTGCTACTACTTTCCCATCCCTGGTCGCTCCCCACTTCGCCCAAATAGTATAAGGATGCCGTTTATGATGGCCAATAATTGACTCTTCTCGACTCCAAACTATCTTTACCGGCCTGGAAATCCCGCGCTGGTATAATCGCCAGGCAGCAAGGGCAAGAACAATTTGGACGGACATGTCTTCTCGGCCACCAAACGCCCCACCGATCGCCGGATAGATCACCCGCACCCGATCAAGAGGCAGCCCCAAAGAATGGGCAATTTGCTCTTGATCTTCATGGGCCCATTGTCCCGCCACATAAACAGTCACTCGCTCTTGTTCATCGATGAATCCAAGACCAGCTTCTGGCTGCAAATACGCATGCTCCTGGACTGGAGTGTTGTAGGTGTCTTCAATGATCACATCCGCCAGACGAAACGCCTCATCCACATCCCCTTTCCGAATTCGGTAGCGACTGATCACGTTGCTGTTTCGATCTGGGTGTAAAAGAAAGGCATTTTCCGAAATCGCATCATGACTATGCGCAACAACCGGCAAATCCTCGTACTCGACTCGGATCAGGCGTTTTGCTTTCTCAGCGATCACCTCAGTTTCCGCAACCACTAAAGCTACCTGGTCACCTACAAACCGGACCCGATCAGCGTACAGCTTGGATGATCCCGGGCCACACAACACTGGCTGGTCCGCCACACCCAAACCATATTCATTCACCGGAACATCTTTAGCCGTGAATACTGCCAACACCCCTGGCACAGATTCTGCCTCTCGAGTGTCTATGCTTTTTACCACGGCATGGGGACGCCCAGCAAACAGAATTTTCATATGGGCCTGGTTAGGCAGATTGATATCACCCGGAAAAAGAGTCTCTCCCGTGACTTTACCCACTGCGTCGACTCGTTGAATAGACTGTCCAATGACTGCCATTAATATCTCCTTGGTCTTATCAAGAATCTAGCTGATTTTCAACGGGCGCGCTTTCGCACCTTTCCCTTGATGGGAGGGACATAATACGGATCGGTGCGGGAAGGGTCCAGAGTAGCCTTATTCACTGCAAAAGTAATCATCATGAATACGCTAAACAAGACGAACATAAACGCCAGAGTCAGTGCGATTTTTAAGTAAATCCAGGGATCGCCAAAATATAGAAAATCTCCTGGGCGGGCAACCAGATCCGTCGGCATAGGGATCCACTGGAACTTCCGATTGGCAGAAATTAACTCTTCAGATGCCGCGTAAGAAATGATCGGTATCAGTATCGCCAATCCAAATCCTACACCGCGCCAAATAGGATGAGCGCGCCCTTCTCGCTCCTCACGGCTTTTCCCCTTGACCTGAGACTCATACTTTCCCATGATCCACCTCGCTTTTTGAAGCCATCTCTACTGCACGGACGATTTTGTAATAACCAGTGCACCGGCACAAATTTCCGGTTAACGCTTGTTCAATTTGGTTTATGGTGGGGCTTGGGTTCTCAGTCAACAATGTTGTGGCTGACATGATAAATCCAGGCGTGCAATAACCACACTGAACCGCCCCTTCTTCCACAAAAGCCTGTTGAATGGGATGAAGGCTTTCTCCTTCCATCACCCCCTCGATGGTACGGATTACGCTCCCATGCGCACGCGGCGCAGGAACCAAGCAGCTCATCACCGCTTTACCATCCATGATGATTGTACAAGCACCGCACTCCCCCTCGGCACACCCTTCTTTTGTTCCAATCAAACCCACATCCTCCCTGATCATCCTAAGTAATGATTTTGTGTAGCACCCCTTCAGAGAGTATTGCCGACCATTGATCGTTGTTTCAATGCTGCTTTCCTCATCTTCCCACCGAGCAGCACCGGAACCAGGCTCAGGAGAAGCTGCTTTACTCAACAGCAACACCGGAGATTCCGGAAAACCGTCTCGCTCTTGCCCGTCCCGTAACGCCAGAAGAGCCCGGCGCGTAATTACTTTGGTTACCGTCCGTCGGTATTTCGCCGACCCTCGGACATCATTGATGGGTTTCGCAGCCTCCATTGCCAGTAAAGCAGTCGTGGCAATCTCCTCATCGGTAAGCGATTTTCCAACCAAGAACCGTTCCGCTTTTTCTGCATGAATAATCGTTGGTGCCACTGCTCCTAAGGTTATCCGAGCATCCTGAATTACTCCATCCGAACTTGTCAGGATAATCGCCAAATTAACCAAGGAGATTGCCTGCGCACGACGCAATGCAAACTTTATGAAAATCCCAGATTGATCGTAGTTTAATGGCGGGAATGAAATATCAACCACCATCTCGTCATCGTTCATTACAGTTCGCCGGACGCCAGTATAAAACTCAGCAATTTTCACCCGGCGCTCCCCACGTATCGACCTCAAGGTAATTACGGCCCCTAATGCCATTAACGGAGTTATCGTATCATTCGCCGGTGAAGCAGTCACTACGTTCCCAGCCACAGTCCCACGATTTCGGATTTGCGGCGAGCCAACCTCCCAACATGCCCTGGCTAATGGATATGCTCGATCCCGAATCAGCGGAGAGGCAACGCAATCATTATGGGTTACGTTTGGCCCAAGATGGATGTTCCCACCAGAATCGATAGTAATGGAATCCAAATCTGGAATTCGGCTCACATCAATAACAACATCCACTCCCTTACGAGCGCCTCTCTCTAGTTCGAGCATTAAGTCTGTCCCCCCGGCAACGATGCGCGCCCTAGACCCATAGATGGACAAAGCGCTTAACACCTCCTCAATATTGCTGGCTTGAACGTAAGTGGACCACATGTATCCTCCGATATTTATACTCTCATCGCCGAACCACTTCCACCATTTTGTAACATGAGGATCTCGGCCATGATACTAACTGCTATCTGTTCGGGCGTTTCGGCATTAATTTCAAGTCCCATCGGCGAATGCACCCGCTGGATTTGTGTTTCAGGCACCCCCTTCTCGAGTAAGGCCTTCTTTGTAGTTAACCAGCGGCGCTTGGAACCTATAACTCCAATATAACCTGCCGGTGATTTCAGCAATTCTGGAAGGCCATCCACGTCAATGGCAGAGCCTCTGGTCACTAACACCAAGGAAGTTGACCGAGTGATCCGTAACACTTCGGGTAAGGTGGCCATGGAAACTGGAAGGAACTCGTCTGCATCTGGGTGGGTGGCAGGCGAACAAAATTCCTCACGATCATCCGAAATAACCACCCGAAAGCCCAACCACTTGGCAAGGTGAGAAAGGGCTTTACCAACGTGCCCGCCACCGACTACCACCAAAGTTGGCTTAGCCAACAACGGCTCGATAAAAATTTCGACCGTACCACCACATACTCCCGGATCGCCTTCCTGCGGATCGACCATAGAATATTCCACTTTCCTTGGTCGACCCTCGGTCAATGCATCCATAGCTTCATGTAGAACCCGGCTCTCCATTTCGCCTCCACCAACGGTCCCTGTGAAAGTTCCATCCGGGTACACCAGCATCTTCGATCCCGCGTGCCTGGGAGCCGAACCACTGGTTTTGACAACGGTACACAGAACCCCTTCTCTGCCACTATTCTCCAATTCTGCCAGGGATTGATACACCATCATACCGGCCTCACATTTGAATTATCGCTCACCCTTCTCGCTGGTGTAAACCGCGCCAAACCTTTTCCGGGGTGATTGGGTTATCAAAGATTTCAACACCACAAGCATCCAACACAGCATTACCTACAGCGGGAGCAACGCCATCCATAGGAATTTCAGCCACTGCCTTTACTCCAAATGGATGAGAGGGTTCATAGGTCTCTACAAAAAGTGTCTCAAGCGCTGGCATCTCGTTGGCTCTGAAAATGTGGTAATCTTCCAGGTCTTTTTCGCGGGCAACACCCAACTCATCATAGCGCATTTCTTCGCAAACCGCATACCCTAAAGCCTGGGTCATTCCACCCTCAATTTGGCCCGACGCCGTCAATGGGTTCACAATAACCCCTGAATCGACCGCCATCACCAATTTTTCGACGGTTACCTGCCCAGTATCCACATCAACGGTTACTTCCGCGAATTGTGCGGCAAAGGGCGGCGGAGATACAGGTGAGTAGTGCGATGCAACCGCCATGATTTGCTCTTGATTGTTATGATGAAGCGCATCAAGAGCAATTTCGCCCAACGTCACAAAACGCCCATCAGGGGCATAAGCCTTTCTGTCTGCTAAGAGAATTGTCTCCGCATCAACAGAATCTACCCTATCTTTCGACAACATCGTCGCCGCCCTCGCCTTGATGCGTTCGCCTACCTGTTGAGCTGCCTTAACGACCGCTGCGCCAGATATGTAAGTCGTACTAGAAGCATAGGCGCCTTTATCAAAGGGCGTAAAATCGGTATCAGAAGAATACACCAGGATGTCCTCGGATGTGATCCCCAACACTTCTGCTGCCATTTGAGCTAATACAGTATCTGAGCCCGTGCCTAAGTCTGTTGCCCCGATTAATAGATTGAATGATCCATCATCGTTCATCTTCAGACTGGCCCCCCCCATATCAAGATAGGGGATGGCCGTTCCTTGCATGACCAGCGCAACTCCGATTCCACGACGCAACTCTGGATGTCCTGGGACGATTTTCCACTCCGGATTCTGATATTTCTCATCCCAACCAATCGCAGCCTTACCCTGCCGAACACATTCCTGTAAACCTACCGTGTGAACAATCTCTGGTCGCGGCTCACGACCTTCACTCCAGGCAGTGCTAAACGGGTGCAGCTCGCCAGCTCTGAGGGCATTTTTCAACCGGAATTCGATCGCATCCAGGTGTAATTCACGAGCAATCCGTTCCATGTGCCGCTCTACCGGCCAGTAACCTTGGGGCACACCATAGCCCCGATAAGCACCGGCGGGCGGAGTTGTTGTGTAAACCACATCAGCATAAAACCGTATGTTAGGCGACTGTCGATAAGGGCCATCCCCAACATACAAAGCCATGGCTTTGTGCCCCGTATTGCCCGTAACAGTAAGTGCATGACAGCCATAGGCGCCGGTATCGCTTAAAGCATACATGGAATTTGCGGTGATCGTTCCGTCCTTCTTTACACCAGTTTTCATATGAATTCGCATCGGGTGACGAGATCGCGACGCAATAAACTCTTCTTCGCGGGTGTATTCGTATCGGACCGGGCGTTTTGTTGCAATGGTGAGGTGCGCAGCGACATCTTCCATCAGAATTTCCTGCTTACCTCCAAAGCCGCCCCCAATCCGTGGCTTAATGACCCGAATTCGTTTCACTGGAAGCCCCAATACAGGCGCAAGGATTCGACGCACATGAAAAGGCACCTGGGTGCTTGTTCGGACCACCAATCTATCATCCTCGTCCCAATAGGTGACTGCCACATGAGGTTCAATATGCGCTTGCTGCACTTTTGGAACCTCATAATCGCCCTCAAACACAAAATCTGCCTCAGCAAATCCCTTTTCAACATCCCCAATGTCGATACGAATTTCAGCCGCCAGGTTCCTCTTCGGATCAGAGTCTGCGAAATTTACAAATTCCTCTTCATCGTGAATTTGAGGCGCCCCAGGCAGCATCGCTAAGCGAGAATCAAGCAAAGCTGGCAACACCTCATACTCGACTTCAATCAATTTAAGCGCTTGTTCGGCGATCTCCGGGCTTTCTGCTGCCACAAAAGCCACCCGGTCACCCACAAAACGCACCTTCCGGTCCAATGAAAAGGCGTCCAATGGGCCGGGAATTGGGTCCGACTGCCCCGCGGTTGAATAAATGACCCTGGGTAGATCCTCCCAGGTCAACACTGCCGCGACACCCGGCAACGCACGCGCCTTTGAGGCATCAATCCTTTTAATGATCGCATGCGCATGGGGACTATGCAAAACCTTCGCCGTCAGCATTCCACGCATTTCGATGTCATCAGCAAATGCCGGTTTTCCCTGCGCCAATTTGATCGCATCCACTTTTGGCATTGGCTTCCCAACTTGGGTTTTGCTGGTGGTCCCAGGCGCAACCCACATCTTTGGTAAAACCTTGGTCTGAATAGTTCCCGGTAGGGTAACATCAGATCCCGCACCCCAATCATTTGGAAAGGTTTCGTCTCTGGCAAGGGTTCCAGGAATCCCCAATTCGCCCCCGGCCTGAAGATCGACCTCCCCCCTCAGCACAGCGGCAGCGTACAGGATCGCCTGAACTGGTTTTAAGTATCCAGTACAACGGCACAGAATACCCGAAAGCGCTTCTCGAATCTCTTCCTCGGTTGGTCTGGCTGTTTGCTCTAGCAAAGCCAAAGCAGCCAACGCCATCGCCGGCGTGCAATAGCCGCATTGAATAGCCCCTGTTTGGATCAAGGCTTGTTGAATGACATGTAAACCTTCGGTCTTCTTCCAGCCTTGATCCGGGTGCTCCCCAACATGTTCCACTGTCCTAATCTGGTGACCATCAGCCTGAGCGGCAAGGATTTGACATGAATTTACAGGGCTTCCGTCCATAAGCACCGTGCAAGCCCCGCATTCTCCCTTTTGGCACCCTCCCGACTTCACACTGAAAAAACCTTCTCTGCGGAGGATCTCAAGCAATGAATTCCCCGGTAAAACTTCCCAGGAATAATCCCGTCCATTCACATTGATATTAACAATCATTGCTACCTCCCCAAACTTGCCACCAGGCGTCGGGTCAATTGGCCTGCCACATCGGACCGGAAGTCAGCGCCAGCCCACGCATCGCTGGCCAGCTTATACGCCGCCCTGGCGGCCAGCTCACCGCCCGTCGATTCAGGTCCATCCATTGCCAACATCGGGGAATCGCCAAATCCGCCCAACGTAACACGTGTTCGGCCAGACGGCCATTTGCATACAGCGGCGCACACCAACGGACGATCCACCGGCGTACGATTGGTAGCCATAAACGCAACCTTCACCCCGATGGGCAAACTCAATCTTGCCAACAACAAGCCGGGGGGGCGGTCATGCTTCAAAGGAAGATAACTACCGATTGGCGTTGAGATCTCTCCGGGAAGCCAGGTGAGCGTGGCGTCCATCGCCAACAAAACAGTCACACCCGCGGAACGCCCATCGCAAGCCACGATCATCCCCCCCACCGTCCCCATTCGCCTTTGATTGACAGTGGCCTCTAATCGCAACCCCTGGCGAAGCGCGTCAGGAACTCGCTCGTCATCAATGAGGTCTTGCAGCCGCGCCATCCCGCCAACTTCCATCCGATCAGCCTGAACTGATATCTCAGCAAGAGGCAGTTTTTGAAGATCTACGACAGCAACGCCTTCGTCGTGAAACAATTGTTGAAAAGTTGAGCCCCCACCCATCGGCACGGTTCTAGGCGAGACGCGCCGGAGGAGATCAAGCGCCTCATCCACAGTTTCTGGACGGTGATACTCTAGGATCATGTCGCCTCCTCAACGAATTTCAAGACTGAGCAAATGTGTCAATCAGGAGCCGCACATCTCCACCCACAGGGTAAAGAATGGGGCAGGTACAGCCATTTTTCCGGTATTCATCCACTTTCGCCCGAGCTTCCTCTGGCGTGCCCGAAGCTGTAATTCGATGGATCAGATCCTCTGGCACAAGGTGTTTTGCTTTCCGTATTTGGTCATGAGTAGCTGGCCAGCCCAGGATGGACTGAATTTCAGCCACAACGTCCATTGACACTCCGGAAGCCTTAGCGATATGCGGCTGCTGCGCCATATACTGAGTTAACAATTCGCGAGTCGTATCGATCGCCTTGTCGTGATCAACATCCACGGAACATACGATCAATTGAGGTCGATCAATATCGTCAACCCGCCGTCCCGCCTTCTTAGCGCCCTTATCCAATAATTCTAACGCTTTCAGGTTGTAAACAGGATCCACACAATAATTCAAAACAACACCATCAGCGATTTCACCGGTAAGCTCCATCATGAGATCTCCCGTTGCCCCGATCATAATTGGGACATTTCGGGACTCTCGCCTTCCATGCACTACATCCAGCTCAATGCCATCTACGTGTACAAATTCCCCATTGAAGGTTACTCGCTCCATGTTGAGTAGTCTTCGGAGGGTGATTACCGTCTCCCTCATCGCTAATAAAGGTTTCTTGCGGTCGATCCCAACATTTTTCGCCAGCGGATCCCACCATGCGCCAATCCCGCAAATCATCCGGTCCGGAGCCAAGTCATCCAGGGTTAAGAAAGTTGCCGCTAACAAACCGATATTTCTAGTCCAGTTATTAATGACTCCTGAGCCGATTTTTATTCGGCTGGTCACCGCCGCGTATGCCGCCATCGGCACAATTGCGTCCCGCACCAGGCGGCTCTCGGCTTGCCATACAGCCTCGAATCCACGCTCTTCGGCATAACGGACATAACCTAATCCATCTCGTAAGTCATGGGCATCTTGCAAATACAGTGCAACTCGTTCTGACATCGCGGCTCTCCTTATGAAAAACAGAACAGATCAGGGAATGTTTGGTAGTTTCGAGGTTTCAATCTGCTTCAGGTATTCCAGGTCTTCCGGTAGATCCAGGTCCAATTCTAGTTGCTGCCTCTCAACAACCTCAACTCTTGCGCCAGCTTTTTGCGCAAGTTCGCAGTGCTTTCGGAAAGACCCAGGCCCATAATGATAGGTGAATAAATCTGTTGGCGATACCAGAAGCGCATTCGTGCCATCTCGTCTCCGGTCCGGCGCAATTACAACACAAGGAGCCTTTTGGGCATGACCAATAAAGTCACGTAAAACATCCTCAGACAATAATGGGAGATCCGCCGGCAATACCAGGACACTCGTCGCGCCATACATATTGGCAACAACTGTTGCTCTTTGTAACGCAGTGTTGAGATGAGATCGACCATCTTCTTGCACAGTTCGCGCCTGGAAATCCCGAGCCAAACCCAATACCCCCGAGTCGCGACTGATAACAACCACCTGATCGATCTCCTCGACCCCCTGTAAAACGCGCAAGGTATTCGCTAGCATCGTTTGATTGAGTAAAGCTCTATCCTCGGGGCTCAACACAGAAGCGAGTCTGGATTTTCCCCTTCGTAACGGCTTCACAGGCACAATGACCCATAAGCTCATGTGAGTTAATTCCCTCCAAACCTTTCCCATATGCGAAGAATCTCGCGCGCCAGATTCTCTCGATCGGTCAAATTGTTCATCATTGTCTTGGTTGCAACAGCGTCAACACCATTTTCCTTCAAGAAAGGAAGTTCTTGGGTGTCCGATTCGTCAATGATCAGCACCTTCAAGAAGTCTTGGTAGTGTTTCGCAACCGACAAGTTTGAAGGTTCCAATCCCATTTCAGTATACATCTTTGCGGCTGGCCCCTTCACAGTTTTTCCACCAATTAATGGTGAGACAGCAAAGCAGTCCTTTCGCCTTTTTAACTCATTCAGTATCCCCGGGACAGCCAGTATCGGACCAATGCTCACCCAAGGATTGGATGGGCATGCCACCACCAGGTCTGCCTCCCTTAGAGCGGCAAGAACCCCTGGAGCAGGTTCAGCCTGAGCGACATCTCGGAAATGAAATCCCTTAACCCGGGGCGCACAACGCTGTCGGACGAAATACTCTTGAAATGGCAGCCAGCCCATCTCTTCGGTTTCAACCCATGTTGAAACCATCCTATCACTCATGGGGAGAACACGAACTCCCACTCCCCATGCCTGGCAAAACGAACGAGTGATTTCATGTAGGGCTTGCCCGGATTGGAGTCGGCGTGTGCGTTCCACGTGAGTAGCCAAATCGTGGTCACCCAAACGGAACCACGAGGGTCCCCCCAACTTTTCGATCTCAGAAATTACTGACCACGACTCGTCCTTCCTCCCCCACCCGGTTTCAGGGTTGGCCACGCCGGCTAATGTATAACAAACCGTATCAATATCCGGGCAAATATATAAACCCAAATGATTGAAATCATCCCCCGTGTTCACAATCACTGTCAGATCGGCTGAGCCAATAACCCTGGCCAACCCATCCACCAATTTAGCTCCACCAACACCCCCGGCCAATGCGGTTATCTTCATCTGGTTTACCTGAACATATCCATCTCTCTAGGGCGAATTAATTCTTTCAGCGAGGTTTCTCTGAAAGCATAAGGGAAACCTCGGACATGAACTACAGGTGTCCCCTCGTCTGCCTGGCCCATCACTAAAGATGCAGCGGCGGCTAATTCGTCTCCAGCTCCCACCTGTGTAATTTTCAATTGGTAACCAAATAGGTCCGGCTTCCCCCGTAAATCCACCAATCCCGGCACGCCCGCAAGGCCGATACAGGTACCCACCGTCCCATTTCGCCATGCGCGCCCGTGCGAATCGATAATCGCAACGCCAACTTGGCAACCGGATAGGGTTATCAGTTTCTGTTGGATTTCGTGAGCTGACTGGTCTGGGTCTTCGGGTAGCAATAATACCCAATCCTCATCATTCCCGCCATCACCCTTCACATTTGAATGGTCAATCCCAGCATTTGCGCACACAAATCCACATCTGTGCTCCACAATAATTGCGCCCGGTCGTTTCCGAAGGACCTCGCAACTCTCTCGCAGAATTAATTCCACCAATCGTGCGTCTTTTTCGGTCTCTACAGCCAGGGATGTTGCTTCTTCGGAAGGCACAACTGAAGCAAGGTTTACTAATCGCCCTTCCGCCTTCGAAACGACCTTCTGAGCAATTACCAGAATATCGTTCGGCACAATCGATAGCCCAGCACGTTCCATAGCGGAAAGGATTATTTTGGAGAGATCATCTCCCGCTTTGATGAGAGGTATTCCAGGGACAGGCGTCAGAATCAGGCTCACCGGGTTGCCTTTCAGAATTGATCGTGGCGTGGTACGCCAGTAATCCGTATCCCCGCAGATTGTACACCGAATTGTTTGTTGATACCTATCAAAATAGACGTCATTCCCTCGACGACTACGGCATTTTCGGCGGGCCCCGCATCCCACCCTGTTAACCCCGCTGCTTCCACAAGACCCAACACGATGTTCCGCGAGGCTTTACTTCCACCACAGACCAACACGTCACAACCAACTTCTTCATCATTCAAAAGATGCTCATAAGAGATGTTCTGGAAAGCCGCCACAACTTGCGCCCCTTCTCCCAGTATTTCCAACGCCTCCAAAGTTGCCGAACCCGCCGGTGGCATTTGCACACGGGTAACTTTCGGGGGGATTAGCGGAACGGTCACATCGATTACGATTTTCGCTTGCAAGGCATCTTTCAAGCTTTCCAGGGTAGATCGGTGTGCTGAAAACGGCACGGTTAATACGATCAAATCTGCCGCTCGAGCCACCTCATCGTTCGTTAGGCCTTCCACAACGCCATCCGGGCACATCATTTTCAGCTCTGAGGATGCCGCTAGAGCTCTTTCTTCATGGCGAGAACCAATCAACACCTTATACCCTGCTTTCATCCAACGGTATGCTAATCCTTTTCCTTCTTTTCCCGTCCCGCCAATGATCCCGATTGTTCTTACCGTCATAGTTTGTTCGCTCATTGTTCCTCGTCATTCCATAGACTGATAGCGCGCCCAAACGGATGGCGCGTGATTGCGGGCTTCCGCAGCCAACTTTCTTTCGTCTACAAATGTAAGCTCCCGATCGCGCATCAAGAAATGTCCACCAACCATCGTGCTGCTTACCATTCCGTCACGGAAGCCAAATAAAATATGCCAGGGCAAATTACCCGCATTCAGCGGCGTGAACGGCTCGTATTCCACAAACATCAGATCGGCCACTGCGCCAGGGGCGATCGTTCCAACTTGGATTCCATCCAGAAGTTTGCTTGCCAATAGTGCGTTATTTGTAACCGCCATCCGAACAATATCCATCCCATTCATTCGACGCGGATCTAATCCCACCAATTTATGAGCCAAATAAGCTGCTTTCCACTCCTCCCACATAGAATTCGAGAACCCATCGTTCCCCAGACATACCTTGACGCCCGCACGAAGCATCTCCTCCACTCGTGGAAGACCGACTCCGTTGTTCATGTTTGAACGCGGTTGGTGCGTAACCCAGGTTCCAGTCTCCGCTAAGATACCTATTTCTCGGGCGTCGACATGCACGGCATGGACAGCGATACTGTTTGGTCCCAAGATGCCATACCTCTCGAGCCGGTCTACCACCCGAAGGCTGCTTTTATCTAACGAATCGTATTCATCTACCGGATGCTCGGCCACATGGATATGAAATCCTACCCCATCAGGAACTGCCTGCCGACATGCATCCAACGTTTCATCCGAGAGGGTCAGACTGGCGTGCAAGCCAAACATTGCTCCCAATCGCCCGCGCGCCTCGGCCTTTCCAGTGACCCGGTTAATGAAACCTACATTCTCTCTAATCCCTTCTTTTGCGCGCTCGGGACCATCTCTGTCAGTTACCTCGTAACACAACACAGCCCGAACACCTGCCTCTTCAACGGCTTGAGTGATTGTGTCCAATGAACCCGAGATATAGTTTGGCGAGGCATGATGATCGATCAGCGTGGTTGTGCCATGTCGAATGGCGTCGATCAGGCACATGATCGCGGAATAGTACACTGCCCGCTCGTCCAACGCTCGATCCAGCCGCCACCAAAGTTTTTTGAGAATATCGGGGAAATCAGCCGGCGTACCCTGCAAGGCCATGCCACGGGAAAACGCGCCATAAAAATGCGTGTGCGCACAGATATTTCCCGGCATAACCATTTGTCCATGGGCATCAAAGCGTTCATCGCCTGGATATTTCGCCTCTAACTCCCCGCTTTGTCCAAGTTCAACAATCTTGTCTCCGATGATTCGAATGGCTTGGCCTTCCAACACTTGATTGGGCTCTCCCCAGGTGACGACACGACTATTTGTAATCAACATAATAGTCCTCCAAAAGCACCAAACAGGCAGCCTCGGGCTGCCAGACAAAATTGAAACAACCGGTTCTTGAACCGGGAAAATTCTTAAACGTGAAGGAGAATCGCAAATATTTCATAGGATCGGAGGCAACCAGGAAGGCGGCGCTTTTCGACGGGCTTGCCAGCCCGACGCCGGGCTGTAGAAAACAGCACCGACCACCCGATCCCTTAAGCAAATTCTAACACAATCCTTGAGGTTGGATGCATTAAATGACTATCGCTTTCTAGTACAACCCAAACACCGTAGCCTGCCCCTCGAAAAGCGAATCTTGATAAGGTATAATTCTACTCAAGCAGCCCCATTAGTTCATATAGGGCCATCATAGAATGAATTGGAGAGCACAACATGCTCAATCAAAGACAGGCAGCAATAGATTTTGCCCACAAGAATCGCGATCAATTCCTGGACGACCTTCAAAACTTACTCCGAATTGCATCAATTTCCACTAGCCCAGATCACCAGCAAGATATGGTCTCGGCTGCCAATATGGCGGCCAATATGCTTCGTGAAATTGGCTTCAACCGGGTTCAGGTGATGAACACACCAGGCCACCCCGTCGTTTTCGGCGAGTGGATGAAAGCCGGTCCCGAAGCACCCATCGTTCTGGTCTATGGACATTACGATGTCCAACCGGTGGACCCGATCGACTTGTGGAATACGGATCCTTTCACCCCAACACGCCAGGGCGACCACCTCGTAGCTCGTGGGGCATCTGATATGAAAGGCCAAATTGTCGCTGTTATCTCCGCCATCCGGTCCACGCTCCAGCAGGGTCCTTTGCCGGTAAATGTCAAGTTCCTCCTGGAAGGCGAGGAGGAGATTGGCTCGCCAAACTTAAAAACTTTTCTGGAAGACAACCGGGAACTGCTGGCTTCCACCATCGCCCTCAATCCCGACGCCGGCATGGTTGGGGCTCAGTATCCAACCATAGTAACCACGCTCCGCGGATTGGCTTACTTCGAGCTCCGTGTTTATGGTCCTGACCACGATTTACACTCGGGCTTATTTGGAGGAATCGTTCATAATCCCGCCCAAGTTTTATGCGAATTGATCGCAGGAATGCACGATTCTACAGGGCGAGTCACGCTTCCCAACTTCTATACACGGGTCAGAACCCTATCTCCCGAAGAACGCACAGAAAGTTCCCGCTTGCCCATGGACGAGGCATATTTTCAAGCCCAGGCAGGAGTGACAAAATTGTGGGGAGAACAGGGCTTTACACCTGTTGAAAGAGTCGGGGCACGCCCTACCCTGGAAGTGAATGGACTCTACTCAGGTTTCACCGGTTCTGGATCGAAGACGGTTTTACCTGCCTATGCCATGGCGAAGATATCAATGCGCCTGGTCGCAGATCAAGATCCAGATGAAGTCCAACAACAACTTATCCAATACCTCGAAGAAAACACCCCAGAAACGGTCCGCTGGGAAATCACGCCCATGGCGGGCAGCTTTGCAAGCGCCGCTGATCCCCACTCTCCAGAAGCAGCAGCGTTCGCCAAAGCACTAGAAACCGTTTGGGGGGTCCGCCCCTTGTACAAGCGTGAGGGCGGCTCCGTACCGGTCGTTACAGACATGCAAAAGATTCTGGGAATCGACTCAGTTCTCACTGGCTTCGGCTTACCGGACGACCGTATTCACAGCCCAAACGAACATCTCCACTTACCCACCTGGTACAAGGGGATCGATTCCATCATTCACTTCTTATTCAACCTTGTTGATAGCGATCAGGAGAAGTCTTGAAAACATCAAAAATGCCCTCTTATGGCGGACAAGCCCTCATCGAAGGCGTTCTGATGCGCGGGCAACATTGCGCCGCCGCCGCTATGCGCGCCCCTGATGGTTCGATTCACTTGGAATCGGAACCATTGACCGGCATTTATAAGTCGAAATGGATTAAAGTTCCATTCTTGCGTGGATCACTCGCCTTGTGGGATGCAATGGGCCTTGGGATGCGCTTCTTAACCCGAGCTGCCAACTTGCAGTCCCCAGAAGAAGAGCAATTGAAGGGCAAAGACATCTGGTTATCGGTTGGTGTCGCCATGTTAATTGCTATTGCCCTGTTCTTTGCAGGCCCGGCTGGCCTGGCTCAATTACTCGATAACTTTTTTCCATTGCCCCATATCGTCAGCAGCCTGATTGAAGGCGTTATCCGGCTCGCATTGGTCCTGGGTTACATCTGGGCTGTAGGCAAAATGCCTGACATTGCCCGCGTATTTGCATATCATGGAGCAGAACACAAAACCATTAATGCCTTCGAGGATGGAGCAGAACTGACACCCGACAATGTTATGCGCTACTCCCTTGAGCACCCGCGTTGTGGAACCGCTTTCCTGCTGACATTGGTTGTCATTTCCATCATCATCTTCACGCTGCTCGGCCCCATGTCTGCCTGGATGCGAATCCTCACCCGGATCATCCTCATCCCTGTTTTAGCTGGGATCGCCTACGAATACACTCGCTGGACCGCCAACCATATCGATCATCCAATAGTCAAAATGCTGATTCGCCCAAACCTCGCCTTACAACATTTGACAACGCGTGAACCCGATCGTTCTATGGTGGAGATCGCCATTGCGGCATTCAATGAAATGCGAACCCAGGAGAATCGACACAACAACGTTAGTCAACTCCAGCCTTAATACAACAGGCTCGACCCTTTATGAACGAATGGCGCGATTGGCACAAAATACTTTTCGGAGTGGTCTGTGGCTTATTGAGCGCGGGCTTGATCCTTTTGGTTGCCAGGCAGCCTCAAGGGACAGCCATCGAGCTCGCCGCCCCTCCAACGGCCAGCCCAATCCAGGTTTACGTTGTCGGAGCGGTTACCAATCCCGGCGTGTACCAACTCCCCCAGGGCAGCCGTGCGGAGCAAGCAGTTCAACTCGCTGGTGGGGCAACAGAAAATGCAGATCTACGATCCATTAATTTGGCCGCTCAACTCGCGGATGGCGCCAAAATCGATATCCCCATTGTGGGAGAAACTTTTGAGAATGACCAACGCAGCACAGGAATCGACGGGGTTGTCATAAACCTCAACACGGCCAGCCTGGATGAACTCATGACCCTACCGGGCATCGGTCAAGAGCGCGCAGAATGGATAATTAAATATCGCGAAGAACATAATGGGTTCAAATCCATCGAAGAAATCCAAGAAGTAAGTGGAATTGGCCCAAGCACATTTGAAAAATTACGCAATCTGATCTCTGTTTCCCCGCCACAAGACTCCCCCTAGAAGAGAAAGGTATAATAATCACATGGAACTCAAAGCACAACTTGAAACCGCCCTCAAAGAAGCTATGCGCAGCAATAATGAAGTCTCGCGCAGAACCATCCGAATGGTCTTGAGCGCCGCAAAACTCGCTGAGATTGACAAGGGTTCCGCCCTGGACGAACCAGCGTTAATTGCGATTTTGCAGAAGGAAGTTAAGTCTCGCAATGAAGCGATTAACGAAGCGCAAAAAGTCAATCGCAACGATTTGGTCGAAGCAAACCAGGCTGAAATTTCTGTTCTGGAAACTTTTTTGCCCAAGCAACTCTCCCTCGCCGAATTGGACGAAATTGTTCGTCAGGCTATCGCAGAGGTACATGCGTCCAGCCCAACGGATATGGGAAAAGTGATGAAAGCACTGATGCCCCGTTTACAAGGTCTCGTTGCTGGTGATCTAATTAGCCAATCTGTCCGCAAACATCTTTCAGGATAACGAATGAGCCTCGGGAGAATAAAGGAGCTCGTCTTAACAGAAAGAAACCGAGTACTCATGCGAGTGAGTATATTGGTCGTTGTAGGTCTCCTCTCCTTCGCGGCCCTTGTTCTGCCATATTCGACTCGACCTTCCGCTTATGCGATCAACCTCGGGGACGTGGCTGCACAAGATATTACTGCGCCAACCGACCTGTCCTATGAAAGTGAATTCCTGACAGAACAGGCTCGCAAAGACGCTCAAAAAACGATATCCCCCATTTACCTTCCCGCCGATCCCGCCATTTCACGCCGCCAGGTAGAAAGGCTTAGAAATTCGCTTAACTACATTAGCGTTATCCGATTAGACATTTATGCTTCCAGTGACCAAAAACTATCGGATCTGGCTGCCATGAGTGACCTGGCGCTTTCGACTGAAGACGCAGTTAGCATTCTTGCATTAAACGAGTCTAGATGGGATGATACCCAGAAAGAAGCTTTATCGGTACTCGAGCAAGTCATGCGGGGCACGATCCGAGAAGATCAAATTCTGGATGCCCAACGAAGAATTTCTTCGTTCATAAGCTTTTCCTTTCCTCAGGATCTATCCGAACTCGTCATTAAACTAACCACTCCTTTTGTTAAGCCCAACAGTCTTTTCAGCGCCGAACAGACCCAGCTTGCTGTTCAACAAGCCTCAGAATCAGTTGAGCCTGTGACTCGCACATTTCTGACAGGCGAAGTTATCGTCAGAAGGGGCCAGGTAATCAACGACTTATCGTGGGAAGTTCTTGAGCAGTACGGCTTAATCCAACACCAGAATGATGTTGAAGACCTCTTTGCTCCCACTAGCCTAATCATCGTCAGCGTAGCATGCATTGCGATCTACTTCACTCGTCGCCGAAATGTGGTTGTCGACTCTCTCCGGGCTACGCTCCTAATCGCCTTGCTATTCCTTCTTTTCCTCTTTGCTGCTCGCCTGGTCATCCCTAATCGAACAGTTCTTCCTTATTTATTCCCCCTATCTGCCTTTGCATTCACCATCAGTAGCTTATTCAGTCTGGAATTGGGCTTAATCCTTCAGCTACTTCTTAGTATTCTGGTTGCGTTTGGCCTTCCAAATGAACTCGTCCTGACAATCTACTACATTGTGCCTGCCTTCATTGGTGTACTGGTTCTCAATAAAGGACTACGCATCGGCGCATATCTGGGGGGAGGGCTTGCTGCTGGGATAGCCGGCAGTGCGGTTATCATCGCCTACAGGCTATCCTCTCCAAATATGGATTGGGTCGGAATTCTCACCTTAATGGGAGCGTCTTTCTTTAACGGCATGGCCTCCGCGAGCCTGACTTTGATATTCCAATATTTCTTAGCCCAAGTGCTTGGTAAAGTCACGGCCTTACAGCTTCTAGAATTGTCGCGACCAGACCATCCTCTTCTTCAAATCATGCTTCAAAAGGCTCCAGGTAGTTATCAGCACAGCTTACAAGTTGCGGTTTTAGCCGAACAAGCCGCCGAAAAAGTTGGCGCGGATGCATTGTTGGTTCGCGTTGGGGGCATGTATCATGATGTCGGCAAATCTGCTAATCCTGCCTTCTTTATAGAAAATCAATCGAACGGAAAGTTGGACGCACATGACAACGAAGACCCTATCGAGAGCGCCCAGACGGTCATACGGCACATCACAGATGGGGTTGCTATCGCCAGGCGATACCGACTCCCCCCCAGGATACAGGACTTTATTCGTGAGCATCACGGTACACTCATGACTCGATATATGTATGTTCGCGCGCTGGAAGCCGCCGGTGGTGACAAAGACAAAGTTGATCCAGAGCGTTTTCGCTACCCAGGCCCCATCCCTGCCTCACGCGAAACTGCTCTATTAATGCTAGCCGATGGGACTCAGGCTCGCGTCCGCGCTGAAACGCCACAATCCGAAGAAGAACTGACCGAAATCGTGCGTAAAACCATCGATTTCTGCCAGCGCGAAGGGCAATTAGATAACACCCGCCTAACGCTTCGTGACTTACATCTCATTACAGAATCTTTCGTTGAGACTCTTAAGACAACATACCATCCGCGCATTAAGTACCCAGAAATTAAAACCACTCCTTCCCCCTCCGAACCTACTCTACCGGTGAAATCCTAATGGTCACAATCATCATTTCCGATTCGTTCGAAAATTTGGTAAATCCCGAATTATTAGAAAACGCAGCCCTAGCTGTTCTTTCTATCGAAGCCGCGGGAGACAATAGCGAACTTTCCATAGTTATCGAAGGAGACGAGGAAATCCAACGACTTAATGAGCAATTCCTTGGAGTCAATTCTCCAACCGACGTCCTCTCCTTTCCTTCTGATGAAAACAATCCAGAGACTGGCGCCCCCTATCTAGGAGACATCATCATTTCTTACCCAAGAGCAAAAATGCAAGCCGAAAGCGTAGGAGAAACCATCGAAGATGAACTCCAATTGTTGGTTGTGCATGGCACGCTCCACCTTTTAGGCTATGATCATGCTGAGCCTGAGGAAAAAGCCCTCATGTGGAAATCTCAGCAAAAAGCGCTCGATCACCTGGGCTGCCGGATTTCACGCCTGCCCGAATAAGATCCTACTCACTATGATCCAATTCTTCAAGACTCGAGTGAACTCTTTCCGATACGCATTCTCGGGTTGGTGGTTTGTCATCCGCACACAAAGGAACGCCTGGATCCATACGCTCGCTTCGATTCTAGTTCTCTTGCTCTCGGCTTGGCTAGAACTTAAACCCTTCGAGTGGGCCATCATCATCCTGGCAATCGCCGGAGTTTGGATCTCGGAATTTATCAACACGGCCATTGAGGCGGTTGTGGATCTTTCTACTCCCAATCACCACCCCTTAGCCAGGGTCGGGAAGGATGTCGGCGCTGCAGCCGTACTGATTGCCGCGCTTGCATCCATCGTAGTCGGATTATTAATTCTCGGCCCACCGCTATTACATCGCCTCACGATTCTTCTGTCAGGATAAATAGGTGTAATGAAACCTGAAATGCTTTTCGGAACCGTAGGCTCCCCCATCTCAACACCCAAGAAACCAGGCGGGAGTGTGGGAGCAATACAGCAGATATCCGCGCTCAAGCTCGATTGCCTGGAATTGGGCTGGGTACAATCGGTTCGTGTAACTGAAGCGACCTGCGCAGCGATACGGAAATCCGGGCAAGAGGAAAACATCCAGATCAGTGTCCATGCGCCGTATTTCATCAACCTGAACGCCACCGACGACGAATGGCCCAACTCGCGCAAACGGCTCATGGATGCAGCCATTTATGGATACCTTGCCGGCGCCACCGACATCATATTCCACCCTGGATCTTACTTCAACCAACCTGTTCCTGATGTCATGGAAAGAGCGATCGCGCGATTAACGGCTTGTGCAGCCGAACTGGCTTCGAACTCCATCTCGGTTACCTTGCGCCCCGAAACGATGGGGAAAGCCGCCATGTTGGGATCCTTCGATGATGTGCTCCAAATGGCTTGTGCTGTCCCTGGCGTCGCTCCCTGCCTCGATTTTGCCCATCTCCATGCAAGGGCTGGAGATGGTAGCATGAACACCACCGATGAATGGCTGCGCCTGTTGGACTCTTACGCTGAAGCGCTCGGTAGAGACTCGTTGCAACAATTGCACATTCACATGTCTGGCATCGAATATTCCGCAAAAGGAGAGCGCAATCACCTCCCCATTGCGGAATCCGACTTTGACTTACAGGCTCTTCTTAAAGCACTCCACCTTCGTGCTTGCGCGGGTCGAATACTCTGCGAAAGCCCGAAGATGGAAGAAGACGCATTATTGATGAAAAACGCATGGGTTGAGCGACACAACTAGGCGGTTGCTTTCTCGCTCCAGGAAATTTATAGATATTCCTTGAGATTGTGTTCTACTGCATAGGCCGCCGCTTCAGCGCGGTTACTCACACCCAATTTGGATAAAATACTGCTTACATAATTCCGAACTGTGCCTTCGCCCAAGAATAGCGCTTTGGCGATCTCACGGTTGGTCTTGCCTTCCGACACCAACAACAATACATGTCGTTCCTGTTGGCTCAAATTCGCAAACGCAGAGGCCTCTTCTTCCTTGACAGCTCTACGAACTTCCTGAAAAACTCGCTGCGTCACCGCCGGGTCCAACAGTGCTTCTCCCCTACCTACGGCCTCAAGCGCGCGCACCAAGTCATCGCTAGAGATTTGCTTGAGCACATATCCCGAAGCCCCAGCCCGGATCGCCGAAAACAACATTTCGTCCTCGGCATAGGAGGTAAGCATCACGACCCGGGTCTCCGGAAAATGGGTCGTCACTTCTTCGCACGCCTCTATTCCAGATGCGCCTGGCAAACGAATATCCATCAACACGATATCCGGATGAAGCCGAGCGACTTGCTCAAGAGCTTCCTTGGCCGTAGATGCCTCACCAATCACCTCAAAATGAGCATGGTGGTCCAGCAAGGTTCGCAATCCCAAACGGACAACCTCGTGATCGTCAACGAGCAGAATTCGCTGTTTCGCCATCGGTAATTTGTACCTCCAGGCTCCAGTATAGCTGACCAGACTGATCTGTGCAAGGGAATTTGATGGCCCCCATTCAATACCCACTGAGATTAGAATGTGGTAAACTTCCCAAAGAGGTTAACAATGGATCCAGAAAAAGCCAAACGCATCGTTTATATAGAAGATGATCTTGAAATGATCGATTTGGTCCACCTCATCCTCAATCGGCGAGGCTATCATGTAATGGGCGCGCATGGGGGCAGAAATGGCCTGGATCTCGTTATTAACGAACTCCCCGACCTGGTGCTATTAGACTTAATGATGCCGGGTATGGATGGTTGGGAAGTGTATCAACAGCTTAAAGCTAATGATAAAACACGCTCTATTCCAATCATCATCATCACTGCGAAAGCGCAAGATATCGACCGAGTTCTCGGCCTTCATATTGCCAAAGTTGAAGATTACATTTGCAAACCTTTTCGCCCGCAAGAACTTTTGGACAGCGTTGAGCGAGTGCTAAATTCAATTGAGCCATCTGATTAAACGCCTCATGGAACAGGTAGTTATCACAAACCAAACCCGGCCCGCCAAAAAGCCTTTATTGGTGAAGAATTGCACCTCTTTTACGAGCCGATTAAAAGGTTTGATGTTTGAAAAACAAGTGAACGACTACGGCGGAATCTTGATGGTTCAAGATTCCGAGAGTCGTGTCAACGCAGCCATCCATATGTTCTTCATGAATTTTGACATCGCCGTCATTTGGCTAGACCGCCAAAAAAAAGTAGTCGATGTCCAGATAGCCCGCAAGTGGCAGCCCATGCTGGCGCCTGCAGGCCCGGCCAGATTCATACTCGAAGCTCACCCTGACCGTTATGCGGATTTCAACATTGGCGATCAAATTGAAATTCAACCTGCTTAGATATTTTTTGCTTTTTGCCATACTGTGCGTCCTGGCTCAACCCGCGACACCTGCATTCGCACAGGATGAATTCCCTTCCGGGCCAGTGTACATTATCCAAAGTGGCGATACCCTGTATGCAATTGCCTTGAGGTTTGGCGTCACGGTCACAGATCTCATTAACGCCAACGAATTGATCGATCCCAACATCCTTTCTGCGGGCACCGAATTGATTATTCCCGGGCTGGAAGGGATTCAAGGAAAATTAATCACCGAAGGAATCCCTTTAGGACAAAATTTGTCCAGCTTGTCCCGCTATTATGGCGTCTCGCAAGAATTACTCAACCGCCTAAACCGTATCACTAGCCCGGCAGAGGTATATGCAGGATCGAATTTAATTATCCCGCAATCCGATCAACCGAAGTACATGAAAGGCGATTCCACGATAAGCTTTCATCAATCCACCCTGGAATGGGCGGTTGCTAAAAACACGAATCCCTGGTTCGCCGCTTCCTACAATCAGGTTGTCACCCCCAATCGTATGATCCCGGGCGAAGAGCTTTTCATCGCCTCCACCGAATTTGTGGAACCGCCTAACCCCCTGGCCCCATTGGCAACATCACTGATCGTCTCCCCGTTACCACTAGTCCAGGGAAATACCACCGTCATTCGTATCAAGACGAGTGCTCCTGCGCAAATTTCGGGCACATTGGATGGATATCCATTGCATTTCATTGAACAAGGGGCAAGCGAGTATGTCACCATTCAAGGAATTCACGCCATGTCCAGCCCAGGTTTGACCGAATTCTCGCTCATAATCACTACAGATGATAATGTTACTCGCTCCTTCTCGCAAATGGTCCTCCTTCAACAAGGGTTCTTTGCTGATGACCCGCCCTTGACGGTGGACCCCGCGACTATCGATAAAGCCATTACCGCCCCAGAAGAAGATATCATCAGGTCTGCAATCACACCTTTCACAACCCAAAAATTCTGGGACGGAAAATTTCTATTACCCGTCGACGAACCTCAGTGCATCAAATCCTGGTATGGGAACAGGCGCTCTTATAATCAAAGCGACTACATTTACTTCCACACAGGAGTAGATTATGGTGTGTGCGCCACGCTAAACATTTACACGCCTGCTGCCGGAAAAGTTGTTTTTGCCGGCCCTCTCGACGTGCGCGGTAACTCCACCATCATCGACCATGGCTGGGGAATATTCTCAGGAATTTGGCACCAGGCAGAGATATTCGTTTCCGAAGGCGAAATGGTTGAAGCCGGACAACTTGTCGGCTCCATAGGCGCCACAGGGCGTGTGACAGGACCTCATTTACACTGGGAGGTTTGGGCAAACGGAGTCCAGGTGGATCCCCTCCCTTGGTTAGAAAATATATACCCATAAGGATTTCAAATCGGCCTAATAGCTTAGGGTATAATAATATTTGACCATAGATACATGGTCATCACAGGAGAAAGAGCAAGAAGAAGATGGCAATTGCGTCGCTTAGTTTAAAAGAAAATTATTGGGAAAACTTCGAGCTACTCGAAGACGATATGGAATTCATTTACAATCACTTGCTGGAGATTGAAACGCCGCTTAATCCGCAAGAAATTCTTTCAGCCATCGTAGATGAACGGATCCGCCGCGAAAAAACAAACCTGGCTGATATGCAAGCTCAGAGAGGTTCTCTCTACCTCCCCAAAGAACAGTACACTCCCGGTCAAACCGTTCAATTTCCTGCGCTAGACTGGCAAAAAGGTTGCGTTCGAAGCGTGCGCGAAGGGAACAACCCCGAACACCCTCATTTCGAAGTAATCGAAGTCGAGTTTGAAAGTGGCGAATCAAGGCAATTCGCCGCCAACCTGGAGAATCACGCTCTAAATGAGCCCATTACCATTGCCTTAGACGACCCACTTCTTCGGCCTGATCATGTGCTTGAAACCTATGGCGACACGTTAATTGATCAACTCACAGAACAACTCGAAACCAGTCCCGACCTGGTTAGAATCGCGGGACGATGGTTCCCTCGTGCTCTCCTGGTAGACATTCATGCCGGTCACCTCAACTTGGCCGAAGCGATACTTGAAGTAGAAGAAGGCGGGCCACTCACGACCGAAGCACTAGCCGAGCAACTCGACCTTCCTAAAGATGAAAATCCAAAATTGATCGAATTTTCTTTGAACTTAGCCCTTCAAGAGGATGAAAGGTTTGACGAAGTGGGGCCAGCAGGACAAATCCTGTGGTATCTTCGCAGGCTAGAGCCTGATGAAGTTCAGCGTCCCCCTGCGCACCTCCGGTATAACCCGATCCCGTTTGACCACAACGCTGTTGCGCCTCTTCTGGCGCAATTCGAGGGTCAGATTGTGGACGAGTTGGAAGATTGGAAATCAACCAAATCTAAGGTAGACGAAATTACTATTCCTCTCCTTTATCCTCACCTTCGTGCCGGAACATTACCACTCTCTGATCGCGTTAGCCGCCTTTTCCCAACCGCATACGAGACTCCCCGGATCCAGTTCACTTTTGTAGACGGTGAATCTGGCGAACGAATATCTGGTTGGGTTGTCCGCACCGAACGATATGTGTACGGTCTTCGGGAGTGGTTCGAGTCCCAAAACCTTATTCCTGGAAGTTTAGTAACCATTTCTCGCAGCGAAAACCCTGGTGAAGTCATTATAAAATCTGGTCGCAAGCGCCCCACCCGCGAATGGATTCGTACAGCGCTGATTGGATCCGATGGCGGGCTAGTATTTTCAATGCTGAAACACAACCTGGCCACGACGATTGATGAACGGATGGCGATTGTCATCTCTGATCAAAGCGCTTTAGATCAAATCTGGCTTTCCAGACCCAAAGGCTCTTTACCCTCTTTGGTAAAAACCCTCATGCGGGAATTAGCAAAACTCAGCCCTCAGGGTCACATTCACGCTCAAGAGCTTTATGCAGCCTTGAATGTGCTACGACGCTGCCCGCCTGGACCGATTCTGAGCATCTTGCTGGAGAATTCGTGGGCAGTCCACCTGGGCGACCTGTACTTTCGCCTGGACGACACAGCAACATCCGAGGAGTAATATGGAGGGAAAACGATTTAGCCTGGTAAAGCCCACAACCAACACTCCCTTCCACATCGACTTTGATTGGTGGAAAAAACAAGAGAATAATTGGCGCGTTTTCCTCTATAGTTATCTTTGCCCAGAACACCACGAAGCATTTGCAAACGCGCCGCAATCAGTCATGATCGATTACATTGACCCGGCCACGGCCGAGATCTTTGCTGTTGATGGCCTTCAGCATGTATTAATTACGCATTGCGCTCGCCAACCTGGCTTTGTAACACAAAATACTTCGTTGGTAGATTCGGTATTTCGCATATTCTTAGCCAATGGCAATAGCCCATTAACACCTTTCCAATTGGGAGAAGCTACCGGCAAATCCCCAGACACCATTTTACGCACTTTGGGTGGAGCCGTGGTGTATAAAGGCATCCGGCCATTTCAATCTTAGTTTAGCAACCGAGAAAAGGCGGCCTTGGGCTGCCTTTTTTTAATCTATGAGCACAGCGACAGCTTTTCTCGACAAATTGGCAATCCCCCATCAACTTTTCAGGCACGCCTCCAGACCAACGTCTCTGGAGCAGGCCGCAGAAGAACGGGGCCAGAAGCCAGAACAAATCGTCCGCAGTATCTTATTCCGCCTACCTGGCGCTCTTTTTGTCATGGTATTGATGCCCGGCCCCAATCAAATCTCGTGGAAGAAACTCAGAGAATATTTGGGTACTCGGAAAATTACGATGGCCACCCCAGAAGAAGTGCAACAAGTCACCGGCTATGAGATCGGTGCTGTCACGCCTTTTGGCATCTCCTCTCCGTTGCGATATCTAATCGACCAAAGAATTTTTAATCACGATGAAATATCGTTGGGGTCTGGCGAACACGGGGTCGCCATAATTTTGGCCAGTGCGAGCCTGCTCACCGCGATACCTGGCGCAGAAATTTCTCTTTTCTGTGAGGAGTTCAACTAACCTGCTCTTGAGATAAATGCCGAAGCATATTGTGGAACACCAAAGTGGTTTCTCCATTTTCAAAATCCACCCGTGTAACCCCTGTATTATTCATCAACAACCATACCTGCTCCAATTTTTCGACGCCCATCAGGGCTGCCGCAAACTTCTGATAGAAACCACCATGACTGACCACCACTACAACATGATTGGTATTTTTGTGCCGCTCGAGCAGCTCAGCCAGAACACGAACCCCACGGGCTTTTCTTTGTTCCTCCCCCTCAAATTCGCCATGCCACCAGCCGTCGCTGCCAACTTCACCGTTAATGATTATTCCAGGAAATCGTTCTTCCAATTGCGCCTTACTCATACCAGGTTTAGGCACAATATCACCCCCAGCTCTACTCCCGGAAAACAGCCCACCACATTCGTGCCAATCTTTCCAAACCACAGGCATGACTCCAGTGGTCTTCGCAATTTCATACGCTGTTGCAGCAGCCCGAAGCATCGGGCTACAATAAAGATGGGTCAATCCAAAACCGCTTTCCCCCGCATCGTTTCCAGCAGCTAACCGAGCCACCAATTTGGCTTGCTCCCACCCCAAATTTGTTAAAGCAGGGTCTTCTTTTCGGCCAAGATCAACACCAGTGTGATCCCACAAAGCATTATTTTCGGATTGGGCATGACGAATGTAGTAAAAACGCATTTTCTCCTCAATTTCCTGATTTTGTTTCAAAGTGAATAATCTAGTCGCCACTTGTCCATCTGGGCAGGCGCACCAAGCCATTTTACCATTCAGGAAGTATAATCCCCTTTATGGAACTAACCCGATCGCCAATCCTGGCGGTCCAAACAACTCATCACAGGAGCCTGACATGTCTGAAAACCTTCTTGGAACCAATATCGTATGTCAAGTCGGATTGGTCGTTCCCAACATCGAAAAAGCGATAGATGGATATTGTGAAATATTTGGCATTCCCCGCCCAGATGTATCGATTACAGACGAGTACGCCTCGGCTAAAACAATATACCAAGGAAAACCCTCTTATGCCAGAGCAAAACTGGCTTTCATGGATATGGGTCAGGTCCAAATCGAGTTAATTGAGCCCATCGGCGAGCCTAGCACTTGGAAAGACGGCTTGGATGCCAACGGATATTCCGTTCATCACTTAGCCTACTTTGTGAAAGGCACCGATGAGGTGGTCAAGAAATTGGAGGCAAAGGGAATTCCGATGATCCAACAAGGCCATTACACTGGCGGTATGTACACCTATCTAGATAGCTCGAAAAAGTTAGGCGTAACACTCGAGTTGCTCGAGAATTTCTAGTCGAATAGTAGCAGGACTCTGGCGCATGTTACGGGGTAACATTTACTCTGTATACACCGCCCAATCGGGTGGCGAAGGTATACATCCCAAGTGCGCCAGGGTCTTCAGTGATTTCTAGTACCCCGACCGAACTCAACTCTGGTGTAATAAGTGACCAAACTCCCGCTCCATTCCGGTTAACATAAGCGTTAATGCCCGACCCAGCAAACACAGTGTCGGGGAAACGTTTTGGAGAAAAGAGAGCCGTAATTGCTTCATTTTCAAGCCCATACGCGCGCCAGGTAGTCCCCCCGTTATTACTTTGAAACACGCCTCGATCCGTCCCAGCGTATACATTTCCAGAACCGCTTTGAGCAAGCGCATATACAGATCGCCCAGATATTCCAGCATTGGATATCGCCCAAGTAACGCCGCCATCTGTGCTTTTCAAGATTCCCCCTACGCCAGCCTCTCCAGCGGCAAAAACAATGGACGGATTCGTTTGATCAAAAAGCAAATTGAACACAAAGCCGGTCGACAAGCTGGTCGTAGACCAACTTCCATTCGCATATCGTAAGACGCCTCGTCCTAGCGTCCCCGCCAAAAGTGTTCCAGTATTTACCGGCGAAATCGCCAAACCAGTTGTGTAAGCAAACCCGAACGTATCTACTTCTGTTACCCCATCTACAAATAGAACTTCACTGAGGTCATAAGGTTCTCGTTCCGCGAATGGCAGCAAGGTGCTGGTGGTGTCAAAGAGGCCGATACTTGCTGCCGTGGGGAACCCCGCGGTAATTTGCCCCCAACCTACTGCGCCATTGGTTGACTTGTAAACTCCGCCCGATGTGGTTGTTGCATATACTGTGGAAGGCGATGTGTTGTCAATGACCAAGTCAGTAACGTTCAAGTCTCCCAGACCATTGTTGGCGGGAGACCAGGAAATCCCCCGGTTGGTTGATTTGTAAACTCCCTTTCCAAAAACAGAAGCGTAATAAATGAGAGGGTTCGCCGGATCGATGGCTATGGAATTCACCGGATATCCACTGATACCCCAATAGCTAGAAGCCCAATATGCTCCTCGATCCGAACTCCGAAAAACCCCCTCCTGGTCCGTGCCCACCAATAGGTTGCTCCCATCCGATGGGTCAACCGCAACCCGGGTGTAGCCTGGGCCACCTGAACGAATCATGTCCCAATCTACACCCTGATCAGTTGTGATGAAAACCCCATCCACATTCGTGGTCGCATATACAATATTTGGGTTGGATGAATCAATCGATAAATAAACAATTTTCAAGCCTTCTAAGCCCCCCAAGAACCAACTATTCCCCCGATTGGTTGTCGTAAAGATACCTTGTCTATGGTAAGTGCCATAATACAGCCGCCGAGGATATTGGTTATTGACTACGATTGAACGCCCCGATGAAACAACGTCTTCATACGGATCGTGAGGAATATTCGAGTTAATACACACCCAGCTACTGCCGCCATTCTCGGTCATGTAAACACCGCTTTCATGCATAGCGGTGAATATTCGGTCAGGCTGTGAAGGGTCAATCGCTAAATCATAAATATACAGATCATCTTCTGGCAGTCCATTATTAACCGGTCTCCAGGTTACTCCTCCATCCGTTGTCTTAAAAACACCTCCCCCGCCATAAATGGGTTGTCCAGGCACCAGATTTCCCATTCGCGTTCCAGCATAAACGACATCGGAATCCCAAGGATGGATCGCGATCGTGTAAATGATTGGACGTTCCACGGGTTGACCTTCGTAATAATTGATCATCCTGCCTGTCTGATACCAATTCTCACCACCGTCGGTACTTTTATAAACCCCGCTAGGCACATTTTCCTGATAATATACGCCCGCATACAATGCGTTCGGACGACTTGGAGAGATTGCCAAAGACTGAATCATCAAATTGCTCAGACCCTTGCTACTAGAAAACCAGGTTCTCCCACCATCAACACTCTTATAGATTCCATTTCCCCAGGTACCTGCATAAGCAATATCTGGGTTGGTTGGATGGATCACCACTGTGGTTACTTTCGCGCCAAACGGCCCCAACCGCTCAGGCGGAACCATTCGCATGACCACCGGAAAGTATTGTTGAAATGGAAAATCGTCTGTTTGCGTTTGAGATCGTGCAGGTTGGATGTCAATAACGCCTAAAACAACCATAACACTTAACACGATTGCCGCAAACAGACGATTTCGTTTCATGCCTCACCTCTCCTAATCTTGTTCAGATAATGGCGATGCACGATCTATGCCCAACTTTCCCGTTACTCATCTAATAGTTCCAATACCTCCGGGAGCAAAGTCATGTTAGTAGCTAGACCCTCTTCTCCATAGATCGTCTGGTTTCCCTTCCAATCCCCAAAGTAACCACCCGACTCTCTCAAGATGGGCGGAAAAGGGCCACAATCCCAGACAGCCATCGCCGGATCCACCATAACTTCCGCGCGGCCAGTTGCAACCAGAAGGTAGCCATAAGCATCGCCCCACCCACCCCGAACATACGCTTTTTCTTGGAGTCTTTCCCATGCGTACGCTTTTCCAGCCCGGGCAAAACCACCAACATCGGTCGTGGTAAACCAAGCTTGCTCCAAAGAGGCCACCTGCGACACATGTGCCCTGCGCCCATTCCACCAACAACCCAGCCCGTCTGCTGCCGCGATCATTTCATCCAGAGCCGGGAAATACGCGGCGCCAACCTTGACTGAACCCTCTATCTCTAACCCGATCAACGTTGCATAAAGGGGAATGCCCCGCAAAAAAGATTTGGTCCCGTCGATCGGGTCAATAATCCAGCGGTGACTTGCATTCGTCGATTGGTTCAACCCATATTCCTCTCCGAGGATGGCATGATCCGGATATCGATCCTCAATCTGCTTCCGGATAATTTCCTCGGCATTACGGTCGGCCAGCGTGACAGGAGTTCGGTCAACCTTATAATCCGCCTTCACCCCAGTTTGGTAATAAGCCAAAGTTGACCGGCCTGCCAAATAGGCCGTTTCGGTCATGAAATCCAGGTACGTTTGTAAATCCTCAGTCATTGTTTTTCTCTCCTGCTATTCCACGGTGACCGATTTCGCCAAATTTCTGGGTTGATCCACATCCAACCCACGGAGAGTGGCAATATGATAAGCGAGCATTTGAAGTGGCAACACCGTTATGACCGGACTCAACAGCCAGGGCGTCGGCGGTACCCACAGGATATGGTCTGCCAGCCCCTGCACACGAACATCCCCTTCACTCGCCACGGCTACAACTACCCCACCCCGCGCCTTTACTTGTTCGATCTGGCTGATCATTTTTTCGTACCAGGGATCAAGCGGAGCCAAGGCAATCACCGGCATATCTTTATCGACTAAAGCAATCGGCCCATGCTTCATCTCGCCGGCCGGATACGCCTCCGCGTGGATATACGAAATCTCCTTTAGTTTCAAGGCTCCTTCGTACGCAATGGGCATATTAATTCCCCGGCCAAGGTACAACGCGTCGCGAGTATCTTTGAGCGCGCGCGCCACATTCTCTACTTCGTTCTCACGATCCAGACATTTCCCCACAAGGTCGGGCACCAACGCCAGGTCGCGGACCAGTTGGCGGCGTTTTTCTTCCGGCAATGTTCCGCGCAGGTCGCCCAGCAAGACCGCCAGCAAGTAAAGATCAACCAAAGGAGCCGTAAAAGCTTTCGTGGAAGCCACCCCAATTTCGGGACCGCTTTGCATCGAGATACAGCCATCTGCCAGACGCATGGCTTGTGATCCGATCGCATTGACAATCGACCATAAGGTGGCTCCTTTCTTGCGCGCTTCTTCCATCGCCGCCAGAGTGTCGGCTGTCTCTCCCGATTGGCTAATTGCGATTACAACCGTTCGTTCATCCACAATGGGGTCTCGATAACGGAACTCGGAGGCGATATCCACTTCGACGGGGACTCGGGCGATATTTTCAATCAACACCTTGCCAACCATGCCTGCGTGAGAAGCGGTTCCACAAGCCGTAATGATAATTTTTTCTATAGACCGCGCCTTCTCGGCAGTCAAGTTCAATTGTGGTAACCGAACACGAGCTTCATCAAAATCCACGCGTCCGGCTAGCGTATCGGTTAGCGAGCGCACCTGTTCGTGAATCTCTTTCTGCATGAAGTGGCGATATTCCCCTTTTTCTGCCGCCACAGGGTCCCAAGCCACCGTGTGTATTTGCGGTTTGACAACCTCACCGGTCAGAGTCTGGACCATCACTTTATTTCGGGTGACGACAGCCATTTGCCCCGATTCGAGGAAAATTACCCGGCGAGTATGCTCAAGGATCGCAGGAATATCAGATGCGATATACATCTCCCCTTCCCCCAATCCAATAACCACCCCACCGGCGTTTCCAATACGCGCAGCCACAATCTTATCGGGTTCTAATTTTGACATCAAAACCACACCATGCGCACCCCGTAATTGCTGCAGCGTCTGCCGCGCAGCTTCAACCAGATTGCCAGCCAATGCGTAATACCGCTCGACCAGGTGAACAATGGTTTCCGTATCGGTTTCCGAGTTAAAAACCGCTCCCTCCGCAGACAATTCTTCCCGAAGTTCAAGAAAATTCTCTACAATCCCATTATGAACAACCACAAAATCACCAGTCCGCCCCAGGTGAGGATGAGCGTTTCGTGCGCTTGGTTCTCCGTGAGTTGCCCAACGAGTATGCCCAATCCCAATCTGTCCGGATACTGGCTGGGCATTCACCAGAGCAGCCAAATTTGCCAACTTACCAGCATCGCGCCTTACTTCGATGCGCTCGTTCATCAACACAGCTAATCCAGCCGAGTCATAACCACGATATTCCAATCGTTTCAACCCGTTCAAAATGATCGGCGTTGCATCTTGTTCGCCAATATAGCCTACGATTCCGCACATAGATCCTCCAAATAACTCAGACAAAGCCTATTTCCGCGTTTATAAACAAGCAGAAATAGCCAATGCTATAGGCTTTCACGGAATGTGAAAGCAGTAGTATCGATTTGATTTGCGAATAGAAGGGAAATTCAGATTGACTAATCTGGAGGGCTTCCGCTGATCTCTCGATTTTCCTGGCGCCGCCAGTTAACCTCATCCTGCGATGAGGAACCCTCGTCCTCGTCACTTTGCCATCCATCCCCTCATCAGGCAAAGCCTTGCGCTTATTTTCCCAAAATCCATGACAATCCGGTGCACCTCCTCTCCTTCGACAAAGCAATGACAACCTTTTCTTACTCGCTCTTTGTATTATACACGGATTACATCCAGTATAATACTCGACTCCACTGCAAAAAGTTGAACTTTAACAACCAATAATCAAAGGCTGGGCTTGG
>CAYOHX010000009.1:0-64842 GCA_964403875.1 uncultured Anaerolinea sp.
TATTGCCGCTACAAACGAATTGCCCCCATTCAGGTATACTCTCCCGTATGGAAATCATCACCCCCCGCCTGAAAATCCGCGACTTTTGCTGGGACGACCTGGCCGCCCTGGTCGAAATGGATACCGACCCGCGAGTGAGTCGTTATGAACCCGGCAGGTTGACCGCTGACCAAATCCACTACCGGCTCGAAGGCGCGCTGGAATGGGCGCAGCAGAGTCCGCGCACCATCTTCAAGCTGGCGGTCACCCTTCCACCCGAGGAACGCGCCTGGGGCCGGTTGAGCTTGAAACTTAACTTGCCCGACATCCGCGAATGGGAGATCGGCTGGACACTGCACCCAAGCATCTGGGGAAACGGTTATGCCACCGAAGGAGCGCGCGCGCTGTTGGCGTACGCCTTTACCCAGCTCAACGCCCATCGTGTGGTGGGTTTTTGCCACGCGGACAACGCCGCCTCGGCGCGGGTGATGGAAAAAATTGGCATGAAGCTTGAGGGACGCTTGCGTGAAACCATCGCGTGGAACGGAGCCTGGGCTGACGAACTGGTATACGGCATTGTAGAACGTGAATTTCAGGCGTCTGAGCGTGGATAAGTTCCGCGAGAGTTTAATTGTATGACAATCTGCAAGGGTTGGGCATATATTCTTCCCTTGCAACCCCGCTCTGTTCGTGCTATCTTAAACATGACGTGAATTCGGAAAGGATCCTCACCCCCTTCATCCCGAAGAACCGTCCAGATTAAAGAGCAAGTGAGCGGAGGAATGATGAGCTTCCGAAACTTACAATGCACAGGTCATTATGCGGGCGCGATCCGTCGTGCCCGCATATTATTTTCTGCGCCGCTTGCTTAACGCATCCGATTTTCTGGTTTAACAGGAGATTTTTGAATGGCAGGCACAACCAACGCTTTTGAGATGGCGCAACGGCAATTCGATCATGTTGCCGAAATGCTCCGGCTCGATCCGCAAGTAGCAGAAATCCTGCGCTGGCCCATGCGGGAATACCATTTCCGCATCCCCGTGCGCATGGACGATGGCTCGATCCGCGTCTTCCAGGGATATCGCGTTCAGCACAACGATGCTCGCGGCCCCAACAAGGGCGGCATCCGCTTCCACCCGGCGGAAACGATCGACACGGTGCGCGCTCTGGCGACCTGGATGACCTGGAAATGCGCGGTGGCCGATCTGCCTTTGGGCGGCGGCAAGGGCGGCGTAATTGTCGACCCGGCTACCCTCTCGACCAGTGAAAAAGAGCGCCTGGTGCGCGGCTACATCGATGTAATGTGGCGCAATATCGGCCCGCGCAATGATGTCCCGGCTCCCGATGTAGGCACTACGCCGCAGATGATGGGCTGGATGATGGATGAATATTCCAAGCTTGTCGGGCAGTACACCCCCGGCGTCATCACCGGCAAACCGGTGGGCGGCGGCGGATCGCTGGGCCGCACCGAGGCCACCGGATTCGGCGTCATTTACACCGTCCGCGAAGCCATGCGCCACCTGGGCATGGACTCGACCAAAGCCACCGCGGCCATTCAGGGCTTTGGCAATGTGGCTCAGTATGCGGCGATCGGCTTCACCGAGCAGTTGGGTGGCAAGGTGGTGTGCGTGTCTTACTGGGACCGCGAAGATCGCACTTCCTACACGGTCTTCAAAGCCGACGGTTTGGATCCACGCTTCCTGATGACCATCACCGACCAATATGGCTCGATTGACAAAGCCAAGGCCATCGCGGCGGGCTACAAGATCGAGGATGGCGGCGAATGGATCAAGAAAGAAGCCGATGTGCTCATCCCGGCGGCGCTGGAAGGACAGATCAACGCCGACACAGTAAAACTGGTACACGAGCGGGTCAAGATTGTGGCAGAAGGCGCGAACGGCCCCACCACCCCCGAGGCCGACGAAGTCCTGAAGCAGCGCGGCGTCTTCGTCATCCCCGACTTCCTGTGCAATGCAGGCGGCGTGACGGTGTCTTACTTTGAGAGCGTCCAGAACGACATGAACTATTATTGGGAGAAGGATGAAGTTCTGCGCCGCCTGGACACCAAGATGACCGTGGCTTTCCAGGGCGTGCTGGAAATGTCCCTCCGCGAGAACGCCTTCATGCGTGACGCCGCCTACATGGTGGCGATCGACCGCGTGGTCAAGGCCATGCAGTTACGCGGATTGGTATAACCGCTTCTGCTTTTCCTCGATAACCGGAAAAGCCAGTCTGAACGAGCAACAGCCTTTGTGGCGCGAAACGCCACAAAGGCTGTTTGTTACCGCTCAGCCCTTTGGTGAAAGAGGCCGATCCCGAAGGGGCATTTTGCGCTTCTCTAAGAATCACATCACAATTTTGCAAGGTAAATTGAATCGAGCCGGCATGGATTTATAATGGGATAAATATTTCAGTTCATCTGTCAAGGATTTGTGACATGGCTAAAAAGTTCTCTCTAAACGAAGATTGGCAAGCGACCCTGCTGGCCTTCGTTATCATTCTTCTGGCGGCCATCGGCCTGCTGGGCGAAAACGGCCTGATGATAACCTTCTAGGAGCGCAGCATGGAAAACAAAACTTCCTCCCCGCAGTGGCTGCGTGTTGTCAGTGGCCTGATCGTGGTCTTATTGCTGAGCCTGCTGGCCTGGTGGGTCACCAAGCAAGTCTATGCTGCCGAACTACCTCTGGGAATTCCTGGCAAAGCCCTCGAATACCCCCTGTGGGCGGCGCTGGCTGGGCTGGCCGGCAATCTGATTGCTCGCTTGTTCAAAGTCAGGGATTTCATCCGCCCTGGCGTGCGCACCGAGTTTTTCCTCAAAATCGGCCTGGTACTGCTGGGCGCGGGTACCAATCTGGCCTTGATCGGCAAAGCCGCGACCGGCGCGATTGTGCAAGCGTTGATCATGATCACCAGCGTATTCTTCTTTAGCTGGTGGTTGGGCGGCAAGCTCAAGCTGGAAGATAAAATGCGCGCGGTGATGTCAACGGCTCTGTCGGTGTGCGGCGTTTCAGCCGCCATCGCCGCTGCCGGATCGGTGTCGGCCAAAAAAGAACAAGTGACGTACGTGACCACCCTGGTGATCCTGGTAGCCCTGCCCATGATGGTGATTGCTCCGCTGTTGGGACAGGCTATGAACCTGTCTGAGCCGGTGGCTGGAGCCTGGTTTGGCGGCAATATTGACACCACCGCGGCTGTGGTGGGCGCGGGCACCATCTACGGTGAGACCGCACAAAAGGTGGCGTCCATCGTCAAGCAGACCCAAAACGCGCTCATCGGCGTGGTGGCGTTTATCCTGGCGCTGGTCTTCGCCGGGCGCGATCCCGAGAACAAGACCCGGCCCAATGCGCGCATGATGTGGGATCGCTTCCCCAAGTTTGTGTTGGGGTTTGTGGTGGCCTCCATCTTGTATTCCCTGGGAGTCATCGACGGCGGCAAGGGTACCGTCATCGATGCGATCAAGAACTGGGCCTTCACATTTGCCTTCGTGTGCATGGGCCTGGAACTTTCGCTCAAGGAGTTTCGGGCCATGGGCTGGCGTCCAGTGGTTGTGTTCCTGGTCGTGACGGTGTTCAACACCCTGCTGGCGTTGGGCGTGGCTTATGTCATCTTTACTTATTTGATGCCCATCAGCCTGTAAAACCAACAAACATATCCCATCTCTAAATGTTGGGACACCCCGGGAACTCCTGGAGAGCCCGAAAAACAGGCCCATTCGGCGTAAGCGCGCTGAATGGGCCTGTTTTTCAACATCGTCTCGCCTATACCGGAAGCAAACGAAAGTTAATGACGGCCACTTCGGCATTCTCCTGAATGTGACGGTAGACGTTCTCCAAAGGGATACCCCTGGTCTGACACAACAGGGTCGCCAAAGCCAGCCCATGAGCAAAAATCAGTACCCGTCCGCCGGGATGAGCTCGGGCAATGTCCGCGGCGGCAGAGGCCATGCGGGCAGCCACCTCGGCCACCGATTCGCCTCCGGACGCCCGGCGGTGGGGGGCGGGCAGCGCCAGGTTTTTGAACAGCGTGCGGAAATCTTTCATGATATGCACATACTTCTTGCCCTCGAACGAACCCTGGTGAATTTCCATCAGGCGCGGGTCAAAACGGATTTCCATACCCAGCCGTTCGGCGCTAATTTCAGCCGTCTGCCGGGCGCGGCAGAGCGGAGAAGCATACAGCGCGTCAAAGGTTACCCCGGCGCCAGCCAGCTTTTCGGCTGTGCTGCGGGCCTGGGCAATGCCTGTTTCGTTCAATGGGGTATCCACTTGGCCCTGGTACAGGCCTTGCCGGTTCCATTCGGTTTCGCCGTGGCGAACCAGCCACATTTCACAATGAAGGTCAATCATGCCTGCTGTTTTATCACATCCTGGCGTCCAGCGCAACGGCCTGTGGGGCAGGGAACACAGGCATGGCCTGGCCGGACAAATTGCGCCCCATAGCCGCCGCGATCAGGCGCACCTGCGCCACCATTTCGGCAAAGCGCTCCGGCTTCAAGCTCTGCGCCCCATCCGAAAGGGCCTGATCCGGATTCGCGTGAACTTCCACGATCAGCCCATCCGCCCCAGCCGCGATGCCGGCCCGAGCCACCGCGGCCACATACTGCCAGTTGCCGGTGCTGTGACTGGGGTCGAGAAACACCGGCAGATGGCTGTGAGCTTTGAGCACCGGAATGGCGTTGATATCGGTGGTGTTGCGAGTAGCAGTTTCGTAAGTGCGGATTCCGCGCTCACACAACATCACCCGGCGGTTGCCATGCGAAAGGATGTATTCCGCCGCCATGAGCAGTTCCTCGATGGTGGCGCTCATGCCGCGCTTGAGCAGCACCGGGCGCTGGCTGGCCCCAGCGGCGTGGAGTAGGGCGAAGTTCTGCATGTTGCGCGCGCCTATTTGTAGGATGTCGCAGTATTTAGCGACCAGCGGAGTCTGCTCGGGCGACATGACCTCGGTGACCACCGGCATGCCGGTGATTTCGCGGGCTTCGGCCAACAACTCCAGACCAGCCTCACCCATGCCCTGGAAAGCGTAGGGCGACGTGCGCGGCTTGAAGGCTCCCCCGCGCAGCACGTTGGCTCCAGCTTCCTTCACAGCGTGGGCAATCTCCAGCAGTTGCGCGCGGCTCTCCACCGAACAAGGCCCCGCCATGATAACAATCTCGTTGGAACCCACCGTCAATCCACCCACGGGGAACTGACTGTTTTCGGGGCAGAATTCACGCGAAGCCAGCTTGTAAGGTCGGGAAATGGCCATCACTTGCTCTACGCCGGGCATGATCTTAAAAATGTCATGACCCACGGGGCGGGCCTCTCCAACCGCGCCGATGATGACGCGCTCGCGACCTTCGATCAGGTGGGCATTCAGGCCACATTCTTCAATGCGGCCAACCACGGCGGTAATTTGTTGTTGACTGGCGTCTCCACGCATAACGATGAGCATACGATTCTCCTCCTGAAAAATAAAAACTGCGGAGCCTTTGGCTTCCGCAGTTTGGGTACGAGTGATTCTCTCTTTGCCCTTAAGCGCCGCCGCCGGCAACCGGTATTCGGGAGCCGTAAAAATAAAAGCCAAAAAACCAGTTATTCGCGGAACGAAGCATGGGGCAAAATCCTTTCAGAATGTTTTGCATTGTACTCGTTCAGACAAAAATGTCAAGAACGAATTTTGAACAAAGCTTTGACACGCGGAACAATGGCTTGGTAGATGGGGCAGCGGTCGTAGACCGCCGTGAACATGACCACTGCTCCGGCAGCCAACAGCCACCAGCTCGAGTCGTTGATTAACGCCAGCACAATGATCACAGCGCCCATCCCCAGGCGCAGCACCCGCTGCGAGGCGGAAAGGGAGGAGCGAACCGATTCACCCGCCAGCGCGGAAGCAAACAGCCTTTGCAGGTCCGGCAGCGATTGCGCGCCCGTTTTGCGAAAGATCTCCTGGCCTTGGTTAAATCCGATCACGGTGGGAATGCCCATCACCCCCAGGGCCTGGACCAACTGGGGAGATTCGTCTGAATTAATCCGCAGCAGGTCAACCTTTCCCTCAAACTCAAGGGCGACCTTCTCCAGGTTGGGGGCCATGACCCGGCATGGACCACACCAAGGAGCCCACAACTCCACAATCACCGGGCGCGGGCTGGCTTGAAGCTTCGCCAAAAACTGCTCTTTCGTTGTAAGGCTATCTGTCACGTTAAGCCTTATTGGTGCGGAACTTGAACAGGGTATATAGTGGGCAGAAACCCACAACACCTGTCAACAAGGCGATCACCCCAAGAACCGTGAACACCACACTCCATGTCCCACTGACCACGCCACCCAGACTCAAGGCCAGTAAGACTACACCCAACACCACGCGAATTCCGCGATCGACCTTTGATTCATTGATCCACTTATTCATCGCCCAACTCCTTTGGTTTGTATGCCATGTACCCGCCTGCGGCGGTTCGTATCAGGTTATGCTGATTAGATGAGGCTAAATCGAAAAGGTTACTTCTTGGAGTATTTTTGCTTGATTCTCATCTGGCTTTTTGATAGACTCCGTGTGTGTACTGAAAGAACCAAAAAGGAGTTTCGACAATGTTGTATTCAATCTTGCTACCCATTCACTCCATTGTGCGCTGGCTGTTGATCATTGTGGTGGTCGCGGCGGTGGCGCGCGCCTTCATGGGCTGGCTGGGCAAAAAAGCCTGGACCCGAACAGATGACAAAATCGGTCTGGCCTTCACCTCTTTGATGGACCTCCAGCTTTTGATTGGTCTCATCCTATATGTCATCAGCCCCATCCTGCAAACCGCCTTCCAAAACTTTGGGGGCGCCATGAGCAACGCTCAACTGCGCTTCTTTGCTGTCGAGCACATTCTGATGATGGTGATCGCGGTGGTCTTTGCGCACGTGGGCCGGGCGTTGAGCAAAAAGGCCTCCAGTGATCTGCTCAAGCACCGCCGGGCAGCCATCTGGTTTGGGTTGGCCTTACTGGTCATTCTGGTTGCCATCCCCTGGCCTTTCACTGCAGCAGCGCGTCCTTGGATTCGCTTCTAATCGGACAAAACGTAGGTGAATCGTAGGGTAAACGTAGGGTCGCCGTCAAGTATACGCAGTTAGTTATTGGTAATATGTGTGCAAGGGCGACTTCTCTTCTTCTCCTCCTTTAAATTGATCGCCGGGGTCGGCGTCCCCGGCGATCAACAATTTAAACGGGGAGTTTTTGTTTAAATTCTGTGCTCCTACCCTACCGATTTCCACATCAAAAAATAGGCACTGCAAATCAACAGCAGCAGAAAACTGATCCCTACCCGCGCCAGTCGAAGCGCGGGTCGTTTCGTCCATTCCGCCAGGGCCATGAACAGCGGGAAACATGCCAGCATATAGCGCGAAAAACTATACAAGGGTTCAATTTCAGCCATATTCATCAACACAAAACCGAGCAGCGCAGCTTGATACAACCACACGGAGCGGGGCAAGCGCTTGATACCCCATAGGATAGACGCCAGAGCCAGGATTAGCACGAGGACGTTCACCCACGGCATGACTTCGATCGTGTGTTGTGGTAGGGTCAATATATACTCGCCAAACTGACGGATGGATTCCAGGGGAGTGCGAACGGCGCGCCCATAGGTATTGGATAACACAGCTTGCGCGGATGGAAAGCCAGCCACAACGCGCAGCGCAAAAAACAGCCCCACGCCCGCAATGGGCGCGAGCGCTGCCAGCCCCACCGGCCAACGCTTCTTGTCAACACGGACCCTGAGCCAGGCTTCCCAACCCACTGCCGCCACCACGGCCAGGCCGGTCGAGTGGGTCAATCCTGCCAGCAGTCCCGCCAAAGCGGACACAATCCAACGGTCTTTGCGCGCGAACCAGATTGCCGCCAGGGCCAGGAGCAGGGCCAGCGATTGCGGATAAAGAGCATAGAGAAAGAAAGATGCCGGGTAGAGCAACAAGCAGATCAGCGTGTTTCGGGCAGTTTCCGCTGAAAACAACTCTTCCGCCAGACGATAAAGCAGCACCATCGCAAAGAGCAAGGCCACATTACTGACCAGCATTAAGGCTATTAACACATCCAGCCCCATCAGGTGCAGCCCTCGGGCGAGGAAAGGGTATAACGGAAAGAACACCGAAGCAAAATCGTTGGTGTATCCGTTCATCGCGATGCTCTGGTAATGAATAGAATCCCAGCGCTGCCAAACCCCCAAGAAAATTCCTGCCAGACCCTGTTCGACAGGCTGGATGCCAAAATGAAATGGCCCCACCCCTTTTGGGGGCAATCCCATGAGCCAGAGCACTGCCCCCCAGGCCGAAAAAAAGATCCGCCCCACCAACCAGATAATCAGGCTATCCTTCCAGGCGGAAGATAGACGATTCCACCAGGCTCGCAGCATCCGCTCTCAGTCCGTAAACACAGGGATGTGCCCCAGGGAGATGATCTCGGCCCACTTGGCACGCTCACCCTCGGTCAAAATAGCGGCTTCCGCCACCACATCGGCCCCGGCCTTATCCAGCAACATGCGCATGCCTTGCAAAGTAGAGCCGGTGCTGATCACATCATCCAGAATGACTACCTTCTTGCCTTTCATCATCTCGCGGTCTTTCTCATCCAAATACAAAGTCTGGGGCTGTCCCGTGGTAATCGACAAGGTCTCCGCGCGCAAGGCATCCCCCATATAAGGTTTATAAGCCTTGCGGAGGATGACATAGGGCTTGTTCATTTCATAGGATAGGCCGTGCGCCAGGGGAATGCTTTTGGCTTCAGCCGTCACCAGGATGTCAAAATGGATGGAGGCTAATTTTTCAGCCAGGGCCTTCGAGCAAGCCGTTACCAATTCTGTGTCGCCCAAGATGTTCAAAATGGCGATACGCAAACCGGGTTTAATCTCGAACAGGCGCAGTTCGCGGTGCACACCCGCAATATCGATCGGATAAGTAGGTCGGTCAGCCATTGTCAGTTCCTCTCATTCGGATGGGGGTTGATAAGAAAGGGCCAAAGCCCTCTTTTGATCATGTTTAAGTGTTTTGAGCCGCCGCTCACGGCGCATGGCAGAAACCCGGTCGGGCTGTTCTTCTACATAAACCAGCCGGACCGGGCAGCGGGCGCGTGTATAGCGCGCGCCGCGCCCGCGATTGTGCTGGCGCTCTCGGCGTTTTGGGTCAGTCGTCCAGCCGGTGTAGTAAGTGCCGTCAGCGCACTCCAGAATATAACAGTAACAGGCCATTGCGGTTACTTGCTTCCTTCTTTTCCGCGCGGGCGAAGGCCAATCAACCGTCCGAGCATATCCCCTGCGGAGGGTAAAACGGGAGGTTTTTGTTTGACATCCCACTCGCCCTTCAGCCGTTGACCTCGCCAGGTTTGCTGGCCCTGGTAGGCTTTATTCAGGCGAGCTTCCAGAGCAGATCCATCGCCCTGCTCCACCTCGGCGCGCAGGTCTTTGATCTCTTCGGTCAACGCGTCCAGCAGGCGAAGCACGTTTTCCCGGTTGGCCGTCAGAGATTGTGCCAACGAGCGAGCCCCACCGGTTTCATCCACGGTTTGGGCTGCCAGGGCAAAGGGTCTGCCAGCCACTTTACGCGCTTCGGCCCAACCTGGTTGATGGAGCGAAACGTTGACCAACCCAGCCGCCACCAGTTCGGGGAGCAGCTTGACCGTAGAGATGAGGCCGTCCACTTCCATTGGGTCAGAGATCATGGGAGTGGCCCCCAACAGGTGGATCAAGTTTTCGGTCAGGGTAATGGCGCTTTCATCGGTGCCCACCGGGCTGGTGATGAAGATGAGGCTGCCCTGAAAGGCGTCTGCGCGCGCCGCGGAAAGCCCCTGCTCGGTGTCCAGCAGGCGCGCTGCCGCCAGGGTGGGCGTAGCCGTCAAGAAGTAACGGTCTTCGGTGGGGAAGAGTTCTTTGGCCCAGGCCGTGGACTGGCTGGCAGCGGGCGAAGTATCCAACACCACCACGCCGGGTTTCAAATCAGCGGCAATGGCTTTGAGAGTTTCGTAGACTTCCTCTTGCGGTACCGCCAGAATTACCACATCCGCTGTTTCAACCGCCGTTGGGAGATTGAATTGGACTTTATCCACTGCCCCCATCTTTTGGGCCTGTTTGGACACTTCGGGCTCGCGGTCACTTCCCACGCGGGTTACCTGGTCTTTGGCTTTGGCCAAGGCCAGGCCTATCGAAGCGCCCACCTGTCCCAACCCAAGAATTGTGATTTGAACGGTCATGGATTGTCCTCTCTCGCGATCGCGCGAAGCACTACCGTGGCTCTACTCGCCGGAACGAAGCGCCTACCTTATAAAATATTTTGGGGGCTGCGACTTTGAAGTCTTTGGTTCGTTATTCAGGAAATTCCCGAACCAATTTGGGCTTTCGTGACCCCAGCGAAAGTATTCACATAGCAATTATAGGTTACTGCTCAGCCCTTTGGGAAATGAAGCCGAATTTTTCTACCAGGGCCTGAGTAGTTACAATTATAGTACAAAGGTGAATGCGCCAATATCGAGCTTCATTGGGAATCGACATGGCAGGTGTGGAAGGCTTCTGGCATCTAGTTGAGTTTTTTATGCCGGTAGCGGTCCCAAAGCCATCCGCCCGCCAAAATCACGGCGCTCACGCCAACGATCAGGCCGACCATGATGAAGAAGGGCAGCTTCTTTTCGCTCCCGGCATAGCGCACCAGGTACCAGTGCGTAAAAAAGCCCAGGAACACAGCTTCGACCATCAGCCAGCGGACCAGCCACGGGTCGCGGGTGGCAACAGCACGTTGCACAGCCCAGGCGGCAAGCAGCGCCAACCACACCAGAAAGATGGTTCGATAACGCGGATTGTCGGTCATATCGCCTCCAGCGCGAGCCGAGGCGACCGCCACCCACACTACCGTTAGCAGTACAGCCCAAATCATTCGCTTCCGTTCGGCCAGATCGGCGCAGCGCCAGACGGTCAGTGCGGCATAAATGAGCAGGGGAATCAGCGCATACCATCCCAGCGCGCGCAGCACCGCCACGTTATGCCACAACGGGATAGAGGGGTCAGCGATGGTGGCAGGCAGCACGGGTTGCAGCAAACCATAGAAGATGATGAAAGGCGCGTGGAGGACATCGGGAAGTTTCTCGATCACCGACGCCAACATCCCCGATTGGCGCATGGTGACCAGCATGTCCCAGCCCGAGGCCTCGCGGAACCAATACCAGGAGAACGCCACCACCGCCAACGCGCCCGCAGCCAGGCCGATCCAACCCAGGCCGCCCCAACGCTTGCCGAAGATATGTTCGATCCAGAACAACAAAGCCAACGCCCCAGCGATGAACAGCGCGGCGCGATAGGAGATGAGCGCCATGCCTCCCAGAGCAAGCAGCCCAGCCAGGATCGCTCCACGACGGTCTTCGCGCCAGCCCAACACCGCCCAAAATGCTACCGCACTCAGCCCAATCAGGTAAGGTTCGCGCATTTGCGCCGCGGTGAAAAACAGGCCTTCGGGATACAGAATGTAAATCCACACCGCCAGCGCGGAGAGCTTCGCGTTCCAACCCAGGGTGAGGGCGCGACGCAGGAACGGCACGCCCAGAGCAAATATTAGAGCGCCGGGAATGAGCAGGAGCATTTGCCGGTGCGCGTCAGGGCTCAGGAAACGGTAGATGAGTGCAGAGAGCAACCCCAACCCGCCGTATTGATCGGAACCAAACTGTAATTCCGAATTGAAGAACAGAGAGGCTCCAGATTGAGCTACCTGGAAGGACTCCACGTCTCGCCGCCAGGCATCGGGAAACAAATACCCGGCCTGCTGGGCAGGCTCAGGATACCCCCAAACGGGCAATGCGAAAGTGAAGAACGCGCCCAACCCCAGGCGCAGTAGGAAGGCCAGCGCAATCATGGCAGCCAGGCCGCGCCCACCACCGCCCCAACGCCAGGCAGCGAATAAGGCCACTCCGGAGAGCAGCATGAGCAGGCTGAAACCAGCCAACGAGATGCTCACCGCGCCCGGCGAAAGCAGCGCCAGAACCACAGCAATGGAGAGAGCAGGGATGATCCAGGCCAGGATGTCTCGGCGCATGATGTCAACCTCCAGACAGGAATGGGGCCAGGGCGTTGCGCTCGCGCTCGATCAGGTCATAACGCTGACCGTCCAAGGCAGCCTGCTCGGCCAATGATTGGCGGTAAGACGGGTCGTCGATCAGATGTTGCAGGGTCGCAGCCCAGGCGTCCACGTCCTCGGGTGGCGCGAAAGCGGCGTTGCGCTCGTCCAACACTTCGTGAAAAACCGGCAGGTCGCTGCTCAAAATAGCGCGGCCCACCGCCAGATATTCAAACAGTTTCATTGGACTGCAATAAGCAGCCGTGTTTCCCCCGCCCGCCACCGAGATGCGCTGCTCGTAGGGCATGAGTAAAATGTCCGCCGCGGCTTGATAGAGCGCCAGGCGGGCGTTGGGAATGAACCCGGTGAAGGTGACGTTATCCAGTCCGTTCGCGGTAGCCCGTTGGCGATAAGCTTGCACATCCTCGGGACGCCCCCCCACCCACAAGAAACGCGCTGCCGGAAAGCGTTCTGCCAGCGCCAGGAACAGGTCGCCGCCGCGCCCGGCATAGAGGTGTCCAGCACAGCCCACGGTCAGCGCCTGGGGCAAGCCCAGTTGGGCGCGAGCCGCCGCGGAAGCTGGCAAGTCGATGTAGCGCTCACGATCCACGCCGCTGGGCAGCAAGACCACCTGATGAGGTGGCAGCGGCGGAGGAAAGCGCGCTTCGAGAGCCAATCGCAAGGCTTGAGTGATGGGCCCCAGCGCCTTGCGTCCCGGCAGACGCAAGAAAGCCCACATCCACAACGGCCCCAACGCTCCCACCGGCAGGTCGTGCGCCTCGAGCAGAACGGGCTTTTTGTGAAGCAAGGCAATCACTGCCGCGGGCGAGGCCCAGGTATATACCAGGTCAGCTTGCCAGGACAGCGCCCGGCGAACGGTCTTCCAGGCAAAATCGTACCGCTTCCAGGTCGGGTTCCACGGCGCCCACTCGATCTCAAAGCGAGTATGCAAGCCGTAGGGCTCAGCCAGGGTCTCCCAGGCCGAAGGGGTTTGACCACCCACCAGGCACAGCACCTCATGGCCCAACTGACGCAGAGCCTGGCAAACTTTGAGGGCCTGGATGCTGTTGGCGTTTCCAGAGGGTACCAGGGCAGTAGAAATCACGGCAATCCGCATACGCTTATTGTACCTGCTCGGCGCGGCGCAGCCCGGACAATCCGCGCCAGGTCATCAACCCCACGGTGACAATGAAGTAAGCCGAAAGCAATCCAGCCTGCATCAAATAGCCGGCTGCGGGCAGGATGAGAAAACAAGCAGCCACTTTGGCAAGCATGGCAATAAAGCTGACCCACAAAGCAAAGCTGGTCTGGCCTTGAGCCAACAGCAGCGAACGGTTCCAAAACAATGTATTGGCCACACCATAGCCGATCAGCAGAATGAGCAGGATGGGAAATGCGGGCAAGTAAGAGGCATCGTACACATTGAACACCCGCCCAAAGATCAGCCAATCGCCAAATAAAACCTGCCTGCCCAACAACAAAAGCCCTACGGCCACTGCGCCCGTCCAGGTAGCGGCAATGAGCGTCACGCGGCGAAGCAAACTGCGCAGGCGCGGCCACTGGCGAGCCGTGTAAGCGCGGGTTAGTTCGGGGTAGGTAGTGCTTATGAAGGCGTTGATCGGCAAAACGATGAACTGGATGAGAGCCAGAGCCACCTTGTAAAATCCAGCGATCTCGGTGCCGAAGAAGAAACCCACAAAGGGCACTTCACTGTCGCGGGCCACCAGGTTGATGGTGCCGCTGACGTTGGTGCTGAAAGCAAAGCGGGCCATGTCGCGCCAATCCGGCAGCAGGCTGAGCGGCGCGCGCCACCAATCCGCCCCCAGGGTTCGCGGCAGCCAGTAGAGGGCCAACACCAGCGGGCCAATGCCCAGGATGGCCTTGCCGATCAAGTACGCGATCAAGACCTCTACCAACCCGCCCCCACTGAGAGAAATCCCCACCACCAGCACAGCGACCAACAGACTCTGCACCAGAGTGATTGCCCCTTGAGAACGAAAATGCCCGGTGACCTGCAATACCCCCGTAGCGGTTTCAACCACCAGGTGCGACAAGATGGTCACCCCATATAGCAGGTATAGAGGCGCCAGAGATGCATCCTGGGTCAACAAACGAGCAGCCAGGGGCGCCACCAGAGCCAAAACGCCAAAAGAAAGCAGACCCGCGCCGCTTTCGGCCAGCGCCGCTGCCTTGACCACCGCCGCCGCCCGACGATGATCGCCCTGCTCCAAAGCCTCACCAAAATATCGCACCACCGCCTCACTCATCCGGAAGGAGAACAGCCGGTTGATATCGGTGACAAAACCGGTCAGGATGCCCAGCGCGCCGAATCGCCCCGCCCCTAACAGGTTGGCGGTCACAATACTCATCACCGCCGCCACCAGTTGCCCGATGAACAGCGAAGAGGAGTTACGCACCACCCGCCTCAGCAGGAGGTCTTGCGTCCAGCTTCGCAGGCGGGTGGAGAAAGATCTCATGCGGTAACGATCTGGCTGGCCCAGTCGCGCTCGGCCAGGTACCACTCAACCAGTCGGCGCATACCTTCCTCCAGGCCAACCTGGGCTTCCCAGCCCAACAGGCGGCGGGCTTTGCTCACGTCGGCCTGGTTGGCAAGCATGTCGGCCTTGTGGGCTGTGTGGCGCACAATTTCGGCGCGCTCACCCAGCAAAACCTCCAGCCGCTGGATCATCTCGTTCATGGTGATGACCTCGTGCCCGCCCAGGTTAATGATCTCATATCCCACCGGCTTGAGTCCCAAGATGGTGCCGCGGGCGATATCGTCCAGGTAGGTGAAGCCACGGGACTGGTTGCCATCGCCGTTCAAATGCACGGGGCGGCCTTCCTTGATCCACTGTGTGAAGCGGAACATGACCATGTCGGGCCGTCCAGCCGGACCATAGACGGTGAAGTAACGGAACACGGTGACATCGATGCCATACAGGAAGTGATATGAATGACACATGGCCTCGGCTCCCTTCTTGCTGGCGGCGTAGGGCTGCAGGGGCAGATCGCTGGAGGCGGTTTCGGGAGTGGGCAGGGGAGCGTCGTTACCATAGATGCTGGAGGTGGAGGCCAGAATGAACTTAGGAATTTCAAAGCGGCGGCAGGCTTCCAGCAAGTTGAGCGTGCCAGTCATATTGGTATCCACAAAGATCCACGGATTTTCTACTGAAGCGCGCACCCCGGCGCGCGCCGCCAGGTTGAAGATGGCATCGTAGCGCGAACCGGATTCAAAAACGCGGTCCAGGCCGGGCCGGTCACACACATCCATCTCGTAGAAGGTGAATCCGTCCCTTTGCTTCAGGCGCGCCAGGCGGTACTGCTTGAGACGAACATCGTAGGCATCACACAAGTTGTCCAACCCGGTGACGGTATGCCCCTGCGCCAGCAACATTTCGCTGACTCGGGAGGCGATAAAACCGGCCGCGCCGGTGACAAGGTAATTTGCCATTAGAGCTTGACCACTTTCGGGTTATTCTTACCCAGTTTTCCGGTCGCGTTGCGCATGTCCACCACCAGGTCGGCTTCCTTCAAGATAGCAGCGTAATCGTAGACCTTGTGGTTCGTGACGATGACTACCGCGTCGGCGGCGCGCACCTCGGCCATCAGGTCGGTCACCGATTCCAGGCCCCAACTGTCATGCCGGAAGGAGGCCACATAGGGATCGTGGTAGCGCACATCTCCGCCCTTCTGCTGCATGAGATGGATCACGTCTAAAGCGGGCGACTCGCGCAGATCATCAATATCGGGCTTGTAGGCCACACCCAGCACCAAGACACGGCTGCCCTTGAGCGCCTTACCGCGATCATTGAGGGCGTCCTGCACCTTGCCCACGGCAAAACGCGGCATATTCGAGTTGATCTCGGAAGCCAGCTCGATGAAGCGGGCCGTGTAATTCAACGATTTCAGCTTCCAGGATAGATACAACGGATCGATGGGGATACAGTGCCCGCCGATGCCCGGACCGGGCGTGAACTTCATGAAGCCAAAGGGCTTCGTGGCTGCCGCGTCGATCACTTCCCATACATCAACGCCCAGGCGGTCGCACATGATGGCCAGTTCGTTGACCATCGTGATATTCACCATGCGGAAGGTGTTTTCCAGTAATTTTGCCATCTCGGCGGCCTCGGTCGAGGTGACCGGCACAACGGTATCCAAGGCCTGTTCGTACCATGCCGCCGAGACTTCGGAACAGGCTGCGGTGATTCCGCCAATGACCTTGGGCGTGTTCTTCGTGGTCCAATCGGTGCGGCCAGGATCCACGCGCTCGGGCGAGAAGGCGATGAAAATTTCTTCGCCCACCTTCAGACTGCTTTCAGCGGTCAGGCGCGGCAGCACCATCTCGCGGGTCGTGCCCGGATACGTGCTAGATTCGAGCACTACCACCATGCCAGAGTGAACATAGGGGGCCAGCCCTTCGGTGGCGGAGACGATGAAGGACAGATCCGGATCGCCTGTCTTGCGCAGCGGCGTGGGCACGCAGATACTGACGGCGTCGGCTTTCAAGCAGGCGGCAAAATCAGTGGTGGCCGAAAGCCTCCCGGCTTTGACCAGGGCAGCCACCTGGGCTGCGGGCACATCCAAAATGTAACTTTCGCCACGGTTGATGGCCTCCACCTTCTCAGCAATCGGGTCGATGCCGATGACCTTATAACCGGCTTCGCCAAAAACCACCGCTAGAGGTAAGCCAACATAGCCCAGGCCTAAAATCGCGATGGTTGCGCTTTTATCCCGTAAGCGGGAAATCAGTTGATCTTTTATTTCAGTCATTGTAAAACCCCTCATTCAAAAAATTCCTCAAGGCAGATCAGATGTCCGTCTGTGTGGTTTAAAGATTAAAACAGGCTCAATTGGGTGGGTTGGTCGCCTTCGGGCTTTTCGCTCTGCGCGGACGCTTCCGCCTCAACCCTGGGCGCCGCAACGCGGGCCGATTGGCGGGCTTGCTGGATGAATTCGCTCAGGCGGGCAAAATCACGCTCCACACCGGCCTTCAGCGAGGGTTGGTGCAGAGCCGCCGCCGGGTGGAACATAGGCACAATCATCCGCCCGCGGTGCCAGAAAGGCTGCCCGTGCACCTCGCTGATTTTAACATTGGGAATAAATTTTGACATCGAAAAACGTCCCAGGGTGATGATGATGCGCGGGTCGATGGCTTCGATTTGGCGATCGAGGAACCCGGCGCAGGCGGACAGCTCATCGGGTTGGGGGTCCCGGTTGGAAGGCGGGCGGCATTTGACCACATTGGTGATGAAAACATCGCTGCGCTGGAGGCCGCCTTTCTCGAGCAGTTCGTCCAGATATTTGCCCGCTGCTCCCACAAATGGCCGCCCCTGCTCGTTTTCGTAAAACCCCGGGCCTTCGCCAATCAACATCACTTCGGCGCTGACCGGGCCTTCGCCAGGCACGGCTTTCTTGCGAGAGAAGTGCAGGCCACAGCGCGTGCAAACCGCCGCTTGTCCAGCAACCTCTTGAAGAACTTGTCGCGCATCCATACTTACCGCTCCCCCGAATAAGATTGCGACGGCGAAACCCGCGCGGCTGATTCGAGCGCCTTGAGTTTATCCAACTGCATTCGCTCCAGGGTCATCAACAGGGCGTCCTCGTTATTGTCTTTATAGTACCGTGGGCGCTCGCCAACCACCACGAAACCAAAGCGCTCATAAAGCGCCTGGGCGGCAGTGTTTCCGCGCCGCACCTCCAAAAAGGCCGTGCGCGCGCCGCGCTTCCAGGCTTCAATCAGGCTGTATGCCAGCAAGCGCTGCCCAATGCGCAGCCTGCGCTGCTCGGGCAGCACCCCCAGAGTGGCCACGTGGACCTCATCCAGAATGATCCAATTGACCACCATCGCCACAATCTCATCTTCTCCCTGTGGCGTACTCACTTCCGCGACCCAGGGTGATGAATTGATGTTCTCAGTAATCTCAAAGATATAAGAACGCTCTGTCCAGGGCAGGCTGAAGCACAGCTTGTCAATCCTATGCACATGCGGCACATCTTCCAGCCGCATCGGTCGAATGCGCACTCCGGGCGCGGCAGAAGGCTGCATCACGAGGGAATCGCCTCCGCCACATGAAGATAGATCGGGGCCAGCCCCACCACCTCATCGGTTTTGCCCGCTTTCCAGCGATTCCAGGCCAGCTCGGCCAGGAAGGAAGCCCGCCGGGAACCGGCAGCGGGAGATACCAGATGAATGATCTTACGCTTGCGTCCAAAAGCCTGGCGTTCGGCAGCAGTCAACTCGCCGCATACCAGGGCTGGGGATTCAATCGAATCAACCAGGTCCTCGACATTGGTTACCTGGGGCTCGTTTTGAGATTGCCAGCGGCCTTTGACGGCCTTATACCACACCAACGCCAGTCTTCCGCGCCCGGCCTGCAGGACCGCAGCCAGGGGCATATCCTGCACGGGCTGGGCGGCTGCCAGAGCATCCAGGGTGGGAACGCCCACCACGGGGACACGCAAGGTGAGGGCGATGCCCTTCACAAAAGCCAGACCTATGCGCAGACTGGTGAAGGAACCCGGCCCGGTCGCGACGCCCAGGCAATCCAACTCGGAAAAGGACGCCCCACACTGCTTGAACAGTCGCTCCACGGCGGGGGCCAACTCAACGGTGTGATGGTTCTGCGTGCGCCAGCCCATTTCACCCAAAACCTGTGCGCCGTCATACAGCGCCAGGCTGCTCCACTGTGTCGAGGTATCTATGGCCAACAGCATCGCTTATCCTCCAAAAACCTGGCGGCGGAATTCAGGCAGCAGCCGCTCATAACGCGGGCCATACGCCTTGAAGGTCATACCGCGCTTTTCGTCCTCCAGCCAGACCATGTCTACCCACAGACGTTCTTGAGGGAGGCCAGCCAGAATCCGTTCAGGCCACTCTACTACCAGCGCGCCCGTTTCCAACAGGGTAATCAAGTCCAGGTCTTCAGCCTCCAGGGCATCCCGCAGGCGGTAGGCATCCAAATGGTGCAGTGTTTGCCCGTCCAGACGGCGATAAGCGTTGACCAACACAAACGTCGGGCTGGAAACCGCATCCAGCGAACCCCAACCCTGGGCCACCCCTTGCACCAGCGTAGTCTTGCCGCTGCCCAAATCTCCCGACAGGCACAGCAACATACCCGGCTCTAACATGGCTCCCAGGCGCGCGCCCAGGCGGCGTGTTTGGTCGGGGCCGCGGCTGGTAAATTCGAGCGTATTGGGGTCCAGAATCGGCATGTTTGCATTATACCCGATGGCGAAATGCTGTGTGCCGGCTCTCTGAGGGTTCATTGGGAATTGGCGTGGTGAAATCCGCATAAATGCGGGACCTACCACGGCAACTCCTAGAGAGCCTCTCTGAGGGTTCTCTACGAGTTACGGTGGTAAAGGTCGATTTTTTTGAGATACGAACCGGGAGTCAGCTCACGCCGGCTTGCCGGGCCAGCAGGCGAGCAATTTGACGCGAAGCCGTTGGACAGGCCAGACTCAGACAAGTTCGCGCGGCTTTCTCGCGGCTGGCGGGGTCACCCAACCAGCGGCGCACAACCGCCACCATTTGCTCCGGCTCGGGGGCCCACATCCCCGCGCCGGTTTCCACCACATAGGTCACGTTGCCGTCTTCCTGGCCGGGCATTTTGCCATACAAGATCAGCGGTAGTCCAGCGATGAAAGCCTCGCAAATCGTCCCTGGCCCTGCCTTGGATACCAGAATATCCGCGGCGCGCATGAAGGCGGGCATCTCGGTGACGAAACCGTACACGTGCGCAGGGATAGACCATTTCCGGCGCGCCAGGTGCTCGCGCAGTGATTGGTTGCGCCCACAAATGACAGCCAGGCTCACCGGCAAACGAGCCTCATCCAACGCCGCGGCCATCGCTTCCAGCGGGCCCATCCCTTCGCCCCCGCCCACCAACAACACCACCGGGCGGTCAGCAGCCCAGCCCAACCGCTCGCGAATCGATGCCCGATCCTCGGTTTGGGTGCAAAAACGCTCCGCCACCGGCATACCAGCCAGCGCCAACTGATAAGGGCGCAGCCCGGCCTTCAAGCCGCGCTGATAAGCAGCTTCGGTGGGTACGATCACCTGGGTGGCCCGGTAGGAATACCAGGCCGCATGGGTGGAGATCAAATCGGTCACCACGGTGACAAAGGGCAACCCTTCCTTGACCGTCAACTTGGCCATCTGATGGTTGATCCACTGGTGCACCGAAACCACCAGGTCGCAAGGATGGTCGGGGATCAAACGGCTCAAATCCCGGCGGATGTAGGGCCAGGCGGTATAGTTTAAAAAACGCGTTCGGCGAGGGCCGTCACTCAAGATATAACCCGCCTGCCAGAGTTTGGGCATGCGAGAAAGGATGGGATAAATGCGGCTGGCGTAATTGAAGGGCGGAGGATAATAATGCTTGAAGAAATCCACCATCTCACAGCGAGTCTGGCCCGGAAATTCCAACTCCAACGCTTCGATGATGGCCTCAGCCGCGCTGCGATGTCCGCCGCCGGTGTCGGAGAACAGAAACACAATCCGCCGGGGGTTATCCGGGCTGGGGGTCATTTTGTCCTCCAGGGGTAATTTTCTTGGCCCGGCGAGCCAACTCGCGACGGGTGATGAGCACCATTCGCTTACAGGTACAGCATTCCAGACCAATATCCGCGCCCAGGCGAACCACCTTCCACTCGAATCCCCCACAGGGATGCGGCTTGCGTAAAATGACACGATCGCCTAACTGCAGGTCGGGGAGCACCCCTCGATTATACACCGCAATTCTGGATTATAATTGCGCCAACTCTAGGGTCATTGGGAGTTGGCGTGGTGAACCCCAAAATACGGCAGCTACCACGGCAGTTCCCAGAGAAACCAACTCTATCCTCAGAACCATCCGGTAGATAAATTCATGGATCTTTCCCTGATTGTTCCTGTCTATAACGAAGAAGAAAACCTGCCCCTGCTTTATCAAGCCATCCTGGATTCTATTGGATCGCTGAGCCTGGCCTGGGAGGTGGTGCTGGTGGACGACGGCTCGCGCGACCGCAGCGCCCAAATCTTGACCGAGTTGGCCGAGAAAGACCCCGAGCATGTGCGTGCTGTGCTGCTGCGCCGCAATTTTGGGCAAACCGCCGCCATAGCCGCCGGAATTGATCACTCCTTTGGTGACATCGTTGTACTGTTGGACGCCGATTTGCAAAACGATCCGATCGATATCCCCGCCATGCTGCAAAAACTGGACGAGGGCTACGATGTGATTTCAGGCTGGCGCATCAATCGCCAGGACAATTTCGCCACGCGCACTCTTCCTTCTCGCCTGGCCAACGGACTCATTTCGTGGGTCACAGGCGTGCATTTGCACGATTACGGCTGCACCCTCAAAGCCTACCGCCGCGAAGTATTGACCGGCTTCCGCCTTTACGGTGAAATGCACCGCTTTATCCCCATTTATGCTCATTCGGTGGGGGCCAAAATTCTGGAAATGCCCGTCCATCATCACCCGCGGCGCTTCGGCAAGGCCAAATATGGCCTGGAACGCACTTTGAAGGTGGTATTAGACCTGTTCACGGTAAAGTTCTTGCTCAGCTACTCCAACAAACCCATTTACCTGTTCGGCGGCACCGGCATCATCCTGATTGGGGTGAGCCTGGCGGTTCTGCTGTTCCTGGCAGTGCGCCGGGTGGCCTTTGAGATTGGCGTGCTCACCTCACCTTTCTTCCAGATTGCCGTCATGATGGCTGTGCTGGGCTTCCAATCCATCCTCATGGGGTTGATCGCCGAGCTGCTGGTGCGAACTTATCACGAGTCGCAGGGCAAGACTACCTACACCGTCCGCGCGGCGATCAACACCACGCCGAAAGACGAATGAATCGAGAACCTCGCGGAGCGCGTTTCTGGCTGCGCGTGGGCGGCACGCTGCTCATGCTGGCTCTGCTGGTCATACTTTTGTTACAGCAAGACTGGCAAGAACTGCTAGCGGCCTTCCGGCGCATCTCGCCGCTGCGGTTGGTCCTGGCGACCTTACTCATGTTTGTCTCGCGCACAGCAGTGGGGCTGCGCTGGCACGTGCTGTTGCGCTCGGCCAAGGCCCCCGTAAACGTCAACCAAAGCGTGCGCATTACCTACGCCGGGTTATTCGCCTCCAATTTTCTGCCAACCACCATCGGCGGCGATGTGGTGCGTCTGTTTGGGGCCGTGCAAATGCGCATCGACGCCGCCACTGCCACTGCATCGCTGGTCATGGACCGTCTGGTGGGCATGGCGGGCATGGCCCTGTTCCTGCCCATCGCTTTCGTCCGTCTGTCTCAAATTGGCCTGCCCGCCTTGCTCAAAAAGCCCAGCGTCCTGCTATGGGGTTTCAGCCTCGCAGCCATTCCCGCTGCCGGGTGGCTGCGTTCTACCTGGGAGAAAGTGATCGGCTTTGCGCGCCGTACCCTGGCCGACATGGCTACGTGGTTGGGGCAGCCAGGCAGTTTGCTGCGCAGCCTGGTTTTTACCCTGGTTCATCAAGCCGCCCTCTACACCACCATCTGGCTGCTGCTGGATGGCATGGGCGAGCCGCTGGACTGGCTGCAAATTGGGGGCGTGTGGTCGTTCGTCTACTTCGTCACCCTGCTGCCCATCTCGATCAACGGTTACGGCCTGCAAGAAGTCTCAACCACCCTGCTGTATGCGAACATGGGTGGCATTTCCATGGAAGCCAGCATCACCCTGGCTCTGCTGGTGCGCGCGATCACCGTGCTGGTCAGCCTGCCGGGCGCGTTGTTTGCTCCCGGAATCATCGCCGCGTCACGGAAACAACCCCTGCCCGAGACAACCAAGGAACAGGCATGAACATTTCTCCCCAAAAACTCTTCTGGCGAGCCGTTTCGCTGCTGTCAGTCGCGGCTGCGGCGGGAATCCTGGATAGCTTGCTGACCGGGGCGCGCGAGCGAGCCTGGTTCAGCATCTCGCTCAAGATGCGCTTGCTGGCGGGGGGCGAGGTGTTCCTCCTGGTGTTGTGCACGCTGTGGGCGGTGTTCACCTGGCTGCGCCCCTGGGAGCGGCTGCTGCCGCGGTTGGAGCGCTTTGCCGCCGGCTTGCGCCGCCTGGGGTGGCTCAACCTGCTGCCTGCGTTGACTGCCGTCGGCGTGGCCATGCTGGTGGTGTTTGCTCCCCACCGCGAACTGCTGGTGCTGGAGCAGACCGTGCAAGGGCCCTGGGCGCGCCTGGGCCTGATCTGGTTTTGCTCGCTGGTAGCGGCGCTGTTCCTCAAGGCGGCTTTTCCAACCCTGCGCCCCGTTGAGGCTGTGTTGGGAGCGCTGATGGCCTCTGGCGTGATTTACCGCGCCCTGAACTTTACGGCTGAGCTCTCCACTTCTCCCTTCACCTTGGGCTGGTCAGAAGGCAGCCGCTTTTACTTTAGCTCGCTTTTTTACGCGCAGCGCCTTTACAGTCAGGATCTGCCCTGGCCTTTCTTGCACCCTTCACGCTACCTGATGCTCAGCCTGCCACACCTCTTTCCTTCCCTGCCGCTGGCATTTCATCGCTTTTGGCAGGTGGCGCTGTGGGTGGGGATGAACGGCCTGGCGGCGTATCTGCTGGCCCGGCGGCTCAAACTCAAGCGGTCCGCGTTGGGTTGGTTGTTTGGGGCCTGGGCGTTCTTATTCTTATTCCAGGGCCCGGTCTACTATCACCTGCTGGTCATGGTTTGTATCATCTTCGCGGGCTTTGACAGCCGGCGCTTCGGCAAATCCCTGATCGTGGTGGTGCTGGCCTCGCTGTGGGCCGGAATCAGCCGGGTGAACTGGTTTCCCGTGCCCGCCATGCTGGGCATCACTTTCTACCTGCTCGAAACGCCTTACAGTGGAAAGTGGTGGCGCTACTTCCGCGCCCCCCTCCTGTGGGGTGTGGCTGGGATAGGAGCCGCGGCAGTCGCCCAGGCAGTCTACGCCATCATCTCGAAACAACCGGATGTGTCTGCGTTTGGATCCAGTTTCACCTCTGATCTACTCTGGGACCGCCTGATGCCGAGCCCCACCTACCCCCCCGGCATCCTGCCCATGATCCTCCTCCTCACCCTGCCGGTACTCGTGCTGGTGGCATTGAACCTGCGCAAGGTGCATTTCTGGCGCGGGCTGGCTCTGGGCGCCATGACCCTGGTGCTGTTCGCCGGGGGTGTGGTGGTGAGCACCAAGATCGGCGGTGGCAGCAACCTGCACAACATGGATGCCTACCTGACCTTGTTACTCGCCTGGGCTGCCCTGCTGTGGGGTGGGTTGGCCGTGGACGAGCAAGGCGCGGCGCAAAAGCGCCTGCCCTTGATCCTGGTACTTCTGGCCGCGGCGCTGCCCTTCTATCCGCTGGTCATGGGCGGCGCGCCGGTGCGCTACCATGACCGGGCAGCCGAACAAGCCGAACTGGATATGCTCAAAAAAATTGTAGAGCCCGCTGCCGCAGGCGGGCAACGGGTGTTGTTCATGTGGAACCGCCAACTGATCACCTTCGGCGAAATCCAGGGAGTGCCCCTGGAAGCCGAGTATGAAACCGTGGAGCTCATGGAAATGGCCATGTCACGGAACACAGCTTATCTCGAGCAGTTCACCCAAGACCTGCAAACACACAAATACGGCATCATCATCTCAACGGTACAAAATACCACTTATAAAGATGCCGAGGCGGGCTTCCCTGAGGAGCACAATGCCTGGACCGATGCCGTGGCGATTCCGGTGATGACCTACTACTGCGAGCTGGACCGTTTGCCGCTCAGCGAGATCCAGATTCTGCTTCCCAACGTGCCTGGCGCGCCTTGCTACAACTGAGCCAGGATAAGTATGGGCCCGATGCTTCAAAACCTCGTTGATCTTGCCCTGATGCTGGCTTGGGCTGGTTTGTGGACGCTGGGTGGGTGGTGGCTGGCGCGAGGAGTCTTCCGGCTGGCGGAAGCGGAAGAAGGGCTGGTGGGGTTTGGGTTGGGGCTGACGTTGGAATTGATCCTTTTCAATTTTCTGACTCGCGTTATGCCGATCACCGCGGCTGCCTGGCTGGCAGCCGGCCTGGTTTTTGGGACGGGGCTGGCGTTCGCTGCCAGCGGAGGGTTGAGGCGGCTGCTGCGCTTGCGCATCCATCTCGGCCATTGGTTGGGATTTGGTCTGCTGGTGGTGATCTTTTTTTCCATCGGCCAGGGCATGGCAATTTTTGACGATTTCGTCAATCTGACTACCCTTTCCACCATGGCGACCGGCGAAATTCCGCCCCGCTTTGCCCTCGATCCCGCGGTTCCCTATGGCTATCATTACCTGCTGCACCTTTTGGCTGCCCAGGTGATGAATGTTGGGCATTGGTATTTATGGAATGCCTGGGACCTGGCCAAAGCCGTTTCTCTGGCCCTGGCTGCAATTCTGGCCTTCCAATGGACGCGCCGGGTGACAGCCAGCAGTAAGGCAGGCTTTTGGGCTTCAGCCTTGATCTTGTTTGCCTCTGGAACCCGTTGGTTGCTTCTGCTCCTACCCAACAGCCTGTTAGGCTTAATAAGCCAACGACTGGAATTGTTGGGCACCGGCGCGCAAAGCGGACCGGAGTTATCCAAAGCTTTGTCAAACGTGTGGATGTTCGAGGGGAGCGGCCCGGTGCCATTGCCGTTTGCCTTTGCCAATGGGCTCCTTCCGCCTGGGGTGATATCATTCCACGTCAGCACCGGGCTCATGGCTTTGGCAGTCACGCTGCTGTTGCTGCTCACCTTCAACCGGATTCGCCATCGGTTTGCTTATGCTGTGCTGGCAGTCCTCATCTCCGCCACAGGCTTGCTGGGAGAAACCAGCCCCCTGCTGCACCTTTTTGGGTGGGCGTTGGTCTCGCTGATTTGGGCGATTCGCAATCGCAGTCTGCGCCTGCCGGCCAACTTGTGGCGGTGGTGGTTCACCTTGCTGGCTGCCTGGCTGATCATCGCGGTTCAAGGCGGAGCCTGGACCGATGTCCTGATGGGGGTGCTGCAAAAGATTTTCCTTGATCTTCCCAGCGTATCGTACCAAACGATTGGCTTCAAGCTGCTTTGGCCGCCCGCGCTCGTCTCAACTCAGTTGGGCGTCATGCCCATCAGCCACCCGCTCACATTGCTGGCTGGGCTGCTCGAAATGGGACCCTTGCCCTTTGTGCTGCCACTCGTCGCGGTGTGGGGTTGGCGAGCGTTTCGACAAGAGCGCTGGTTGGAAGCCGCTCTGGCTGCCGAGGCCGTCCTCAGCCTGGCAACCTTGTTCGTTGGCTTCACCGGCTCCACCGGAATCCGCAACACAAACCGCTTGTATTCCTTCTTGCCCATCTCACTGCTGTTAGCAACGCCGCTGCTGTGGAGTTGGCTTCGGCGGCGCGGCACAGTTGTCCGCGCTACGGTGCCCAGCCTGGCGCTGCTGACCATTGCCAGCGGAGTGTTGATGTTTTTGTTGCAACTTCCGGCGGCCAAGCGCCCGGTTTATACGTATTTCATCAACAAATTAGACGCAATGGTAGTCAAAGATTATTGGAATGGACTGGAGCAGGGCGCGTTGGTCTTTGACCACCGTCCGTTCCGAGGGGTAGCCATGTTTGGGCGGCACACCAACGCGGCCACGACCTGGTTTGACTATAAACCCGAATTTCTGGCGTTGGTGGCAAACCCCAACCCGACCGATCTTCTGGCGCAAGGCTACTCTTATGTGTACTTCGATGAAAGCTACTGGCATGATCTTTCGCCTGACCGGCAGGCGTGGCTGGAAGCGCCGTGCGTTGTCGTTCTGAAAGAAGTTAAAGAAGACAGCTACTGGCGGCAACTGCTAGATATTCGCAATTGCCGGTAAATCATCAGGAGAAAATCACCATCACACGCTGGGTCAGTTCAATGTTCTGGCGCACGCGCTGAGTCAGTTCCACTTTCTCGCCACCGGGATTGATATTGAGGGGCTGCACCCAGACCATGTCGCGCCCGGCCTGAATATGCACCGCGGGCACAGGAATCCCCAGCAGCAAGCCCCGACGGCGATCATCGAAGAATGCGCGAGCGGCGGTTTCGTTGAGGCTGGCGACCACAAAACGCTCGGTGAATTTCGCGTCCTCCGCGAAATTCACGCGCGTCAGGCCGCCACGAGAGAGGGCTTTGTCGATGACCAACTCCAGCAGGCCTTCAACCCAACCGCCGACCTTGCCGGGGATTTCGGGCATGGCAAAAATGGACAGGCGCGGCACACTCAACTCGGGTGAGGCAGCCAAAAGCATGGTTTCGCCCAGGGCCGTAGAGTCTTCACCACTGTCATCGATCAAACTAAACCAGTAAAAAGTGGTCTCGCCCAGCTTGCGCCAATAGGCATATTCGATGCGCAGGGCATTGGCCTTCTCGCTCATGTACAAGCTGCGGACGCGTTCCAGCAGGTCAGCGGTATCTGTCAGGCGCTGAAAGGCCATCTGCGCGGCCATTTCGTCGCGGGAGGCAAGTTTTCGGCGCTGCGCCCAGATGATGCCGATGATACCCAACACGATCAGGCCGACGATGCCTGCGATTACCAAAATTCCCAAGAGGGAGGATGTGTATGCCATACTATGATTGTACAATAAGAGTAGCCAAAGCGGCAGAAGAGGTCTGCTTTTCCAATCCTCTACATAGTTTCAATCACGGAAGATTCAACCTATGCCCATTCAATTCATCGACCGGGATATGACCTCTGCCGAACTGGCACAAATGAACGCCGGGTTTGACCAGCACGGCCTGGAATTTGGCGTTCCACCCACTGTTCCGCTGCGGATGACGGTTGTGGCCCAGGACAGCGAGAAATTCATCGGCTGCGCCAGCGGGCTGGCAAATGATTCTTACCGCTGGTTCTACCTGACCGATCTGTTCGTGGAAAAAACTTACCGACGGCAGGGCATTGGGGCCGCGCTGTTGGGCCGGTTGGAATCCCAGGCCGCCGTCATCGGCGCCCATCACATCTGGACCTGGACGGCGGGCTATGAAGCCCCTGACTTCTACAAGAAACAGGGCTATACAGCCTTTTGCGAAATGCCGGACTGGTATCCGAGCGGGCACAGCCGGGTGGGGCTGTGGAAAACACTGTGTCGTTAGACCAGATGCTGTTCTGTTAGCTTCTCGCGCATCTTCAGGCGGGCGCGAGCCAGGCGGCTCTTGACCGTGCCGATGGGACAGCCCAGCACCTGGGCAGATTGGGCGTAGTCCAGGCCGAGAATATCCACCATCTCCAGGGCCAGGCGGTATTCCACGGGCAGAGAAGCCAGGCAGCGCTCGATGAGACGGCGCTGTTCTCGATTCACCACCACCTGCTCGGGACCCGGCTCAGCCGATGGAATGTACTCTTCTGCTGTAGATTCCTCATTTTCGTCTTGAGCCATTGACACGAAGCGCACCAGAGGATGGCGTTTGCGCTTGCGCAGTTCGTCATAACACAGATGGGTGACAATCTTGAGCAGCCAGACCCGGAAGGAAGAGCCGTACAGGCAGGCCAGTTTTTGATAGGCGCGCATGAAGGCAATCTGAGAGACATCTTCGGCGGCCGACTCGTCTTGCAGGATGCGGCAGGCCACACGAAAGACCAGGTCCTGATAGTTGAGCACCAGCCGGTTGAAAGCCTCCAGACTACCGCGCTGGGCTTGCTGGATCAAAGCCGATTCATCCAGGAAGGAAGATGTCAAATTCATCGCAACCATAGTGCTTGCTCCCCAAGGTTCGTTGACGGAAGTTGCCCCCATCATGGGCCAACCACCGGATAAAGCTCACGCCAAAAGGTGCCACCGTTGGTGGTGGTCACCAAAGCGCTGGTGCCACCAGCCTGGGCCACCACCCAGCCGTTCTCGCTATCCACAAAGACCGGTTCTCCCAACCAGCCCACCGACAGAACTGACAACCAGTTCAAGCCGCTGTCGGTGGTACGGAATAATTCCGCCCCCGCGCCAGCGTCATTCTGCTTCATCGTTCCCACCAACCAGCCGCTGCGCGCGTCCATAAAACTCAGCGAGCCGTAGGGCACGGGCAAGCCTTGCGCGCTCCAGGTCATGCCGCCATCCCGGCTTACATAAAGCCAGCTCAACGGCTGCACGGTTTCGTACATCTGGCAGCGCAGGGTGAAGATTAAGGCTTCGGCGCTGGAGTGAGCAATGCCTGGAAAACCACAGCCGCTTTTCACCTGTGAAAACAGGTTGGCGCTTTGGCCTGCTGGGGCAGGCAAAGCCACCTGATCCCAGTTTTGTCCGCCATCGCTGCTGTGATACACAAACAAACCAGGCATCAAACCAGGACAATCGCCCACCAACCAGGCATTTTGCGCGTCAGTGAAAGCCAGCCCGGTTTTTTGACAACTCATCAAACTGCCGATACTGTCAGGGTCGGCAACTCGCATCCAGGTCTTGCCGCCATCCTCGGTGGTAAAAATAGCAATGTAATCCTTGCTCATTCCAGCGCCCAGGTGTGCCAGGAGCCAACCATGAATGCGGTCACTAAACCCTAATGTCCCTGCCATGAAAAACTCGGTGGTCATGCCGCTCAGATCTAACGGTTCGCTGGCATCCCAGGTTTGCCCGCCGTTGATGGTGGACCAAACGACCACGCGGTCTACGGGCGGGGCAGCGCTGCGAGGGAAAAACACAACCCAGGCTTGCATCGGCGAGACGAAATACCCCTGGGCAACCAGGGAATTCTCGCCCAAATTGGAAGGCAACACGGGAGGCGTGAGATCCCGCCAGGTTTGACCACCGTCGGTAGTGCGGAAGATGTGGTCATCGGGGCCAGAATTGACGGTTCCGATGCACCAGCCGTTCTGCGCATCCAACATGCTCAATGACTCGATGCGCACGGTCAGCCCAGCCGCCGCCCGACCTTTCACGATCTGAGCCGTAGGGCGGGGTGTGACCGTGCTGGTGGGCAAGACCTCCTGGGCGGGAGTGGCAGTGACTACCGCGGGCACGGCCTGGGTTGGCACGAAGGTTTCGGTCGGAGGGGCTGCCACCGGCTCGATACGCACCTCGAATGTGCCGCAGCCAACCAGCAGCAGCGCAGCAATGGAAAGGAAGAGAAGGTTGCGACCCAGGATACGTTTCATGACACCTCAAATCAAAGGGCCTCGCGGACCCATGATGATCATACCCCCACGCTGTTACGAGGGTATCACAGGCCTGTTACCGTTTGGTAACAGTGGGCTTGGTGATTCCGGCTTCTTTGGCCACGGGTAGGCGCACGGTAAACACGGTGCCGTGGCGTTGGTCCTGACGGCTGCGCACCATCAAATCGCCACCATGTCGGGCAATGATGCGCTGCACCAGCGCCAGGCCCAGGCCGCTGCCTTCCACCCCGCGCGCATTGGCTCCCCGATACAGCTCCTCAAACACCCGCGGCAAATCATCTGGACTGATCCCAGTGCCGGTATCGGCCACTTCGATCGTCAAATTTCGCCCATCTTCCACCGCGCGAATCTCGACCGCATCAGCCGGGCCGGTGAACTTGAGCGCGTTCTCTAACAGGTTGTAAAAAGCCAGCCCCAACAGGTCACGGTCACCTGTGACGGGAGGCAGCGGCCAGGGCACCTGGGCAGCTACCAGATTCACGCTGCGCCCGGCGCGCCCGGGCTGCATGCAGGCAGCGTCGATGGTTTCTTCAAGCAGGTCGCGGATATCCACGGGGAAATCTTCCAGAGGGCGAACTTCCAACTCGGCCAGCTTGCGCAGGTCAGCCACCAGGCGGCTGAGGCGCTCGGCCTGGTGCTCCACATCCGAGAAGGCCGCTTGCGAAGCCAGGCTGCCGGATGATTCCGACAGGTTGACCAACGCCGCGCGCATGGCGGTTAGAGGATTTTTGAGTTCATGGTCCAGGCGGCGATAAAACCTGCGCCGGGCTTCCTCGGATTGTTGGCGTTCGTTGTTGATCACCTGGAGGCATTTATTTTCACTGCTGCGCCGCGACGCGGCCCGCGCCAACAAAAACAGCGTTGCCAGGCCGCCGAACAGAATCAACCAGGTGCCGGGATCGGCGCGCACGACCACACGGGGCAGATCGGGCGCAAGCAGTTGGAGCGCCAACGCCGCCGGAACAACTATGGCCAGCGGGATCAAGGCGAACAACCAACTGCGCAGTTTCATGGTTCGGCCCTCACCATGCCAATAAAGCGGTAGCCCTCACCGGGCAGCGTTTCGATGAAGCGAGGCGCGGAGGGGTCATCGCCCAAAACCCGGCGCAGTTCGGCCATGCGCGTGTCGACGGTGCGCGTGCCAGCGGGATAGTCCCAACCCCAAACCACGTCTAACAGGCGCTCGCGGGTCAGCAAGTCCTCGGGGTGGGTCATCAGGTATTCCAGCAGCGAAAAAGCCTTGGGGGTAAGGGTGAGGGGTTGGTTGTTGAACAGGGCGCGGTGAGCGCGGCGATCCAGGGTCAGGCCGTCGCTTACCAGCCGCCAGCTTGAAGCCAGAGAGGGCTGGCCTGGGCGGGCCCTGCGCAGTACCGATTTGATCCGCGCCAGCAGTTCATGCGGGTCAAAAGGCTTATTCAGGTAATCGTCCGCGCCTTCTTCCAGGGCCATAGCCCGCTCGGTGGATTCTCCCACCTGGGTGAGCAAAATCACTGGGGTCCAGTTACCCGATTGGCGCAGCTTGCGCAAGGCGGCACGCCCGTCCAGGCGCGGCATGAGCACATCCAGGATGAGCAGATCAGGCGGGTTGGCCGCCACCGCATCCAGCGCAGCCTGACCGTCCCCCACGGCAGTCACCAGGAAGCCAGACCGCTCAAAAAATGGTTTGAGGTTGGCGGTGATGGCAGGCTCGTCATCGGCCAGCAAAAGGCGAATCTGGGAATCGTTCATGGTCAAATCTCCCATGCCTTGATTATATCCTGCCCCGGCAACCGGATTGTTACGAGGCTGTTACGGATTGGTAACAAGGAGGAGGCCGTAAGCTTTTAGGCATCCGTTGGAAACAGATTTGTAACCCGTTGTCCGCCTTCAAACCGCACTCAGATCTCGCCTTGAACCTTGTCAAGTTATTGATAAATTTTCTTGGCCCTTATGTTACACTTAATCGCATGGACTCAAACCCTAACGCCCCCCTTCTTGAGTTCGACCCCGCCAGAGAGGCAATCATCGAGCCGCGCCTGGAGCCGCTCCAGGGCCCGCCCGTGCAGCGAGTGGTGTTGTGTTTTTTCCTCGACGTGCTCGATGCACTGGTTGCCGAAGGCCGTCTGGAAAAAGTATATTCATTGATTTCCGAGTGCGGCAAAAACCCGGTGTATGTGCTGCGCCAAGATGGCAAAGAAACTCTGGTGGCGCATCCCGGCGTGGGCGCGCCTTTGGCCGTGGGCTACACCGAGGAGTTGATCGCCCTGGGCGGGCGCTACTTCATAGCCTGCGGCGGAGCCGGTGTGCTGCGCAGAGATATCATCGTTGGTCATCCTGCAATTCTCACCGCTGCCGTGCGCGATGAGGGCACCTCGTACCACTATCTGCCCCCCTCCCGCGAGGTGACCCCAGATCCGGCTGCCACCGCCGCTCTGGAAGCCGCCTGTCGAGATAAGGGGATCGATTACCGCCTGGGAAAATCCTGGACCACGGATGCCCTTTACCGCGAGACAGCCGAGCGACGCGCCCGGCGTTTGGAAGAAGGTTGTGACGTGGTCGATATGGAAGCCTCCGCATTTTTCGCGGTGGCGCAGTTCCGTGGGGTAAGTTTTGGTCAAATCGTTTACGGCGGCGACCTGGTGGTACCCGAAGGCTGGGACCATCGCGGCTGGATCAGCCGCGTGGATGCGCGCCGGCTCTTATTCGAACTGGCAGTAGATGCCGTATTCCGCATGGGTAAGGAGTAACTTAAAATGATGAATCGCGAACCTTCTTCTCGGCCTGGAGCGGTCAACAACACCGCGCGCTTTATCGTGACTGCTGTCCTGGTGCTGGTCGGCCTGGGCGTGCTATTTGCGCTGGCCCAGCCGCATGTTTATCTGTTCAAGCGCGTCGAGCCTGGATATATTGGTGTGCGCATCCAAGGCGGGCGCATTGTAGAAATCGTCCCGCCCGGTGTCTATTCTGACATTGGCTTGTTCGTGCGCATGGAAACCTATTCCACCCAGTCCTATCAATTTAGCGTTACCGACCCCGAGCTGATCACCTCCGATAACCAACGCCTGGGCGTTACCGTTTCGGGCAGCATGTTCCGCCCCGACTTCACCAAAGCCGACCGAATCAGCGACTTGTGGGCGCGCTACCGCCAAATTTACATCAGCGATATGGCGCTACAGGCTGTGGCCAACGATCTGAGCGCCCAGGCCATGAAAGTCTGCGTAGGCAACCGCCCCTTCCGCGATGCCATCATCGGCACTGCGCGCGACGATCTGCGCAAGTGCATTGATCAAGAACTGAGTTCACTGGCCGATTCTTACGGCCTGGACGTGCAAAACGTGACCGTGCCAAATGTGACCATGTCGGCGGAAGTACAGTCGCTGCTCGACTCGATCACCAAGAGCCGCCTGGAAACCGAAAAGGCCGTGCAGGATGAATTGCGCGCCGTGGCCGAAGGCGAGGCCCGCCAGGCCGAACAGGAAGCCGCCATCCGCGTGGAGCAGTCTCGCATTCAGGAAGAGGCTCGCCAGAAGACCTTGCTGGCCGAACTGACCCGCCAGCAGTTGGAAGCCGAGCGCGCCGTGATTGAAGCGCAGAAAAACAACGATCTGCTGGCTGCACAGCGCGATCTAGAGATCAACCGCGCCCTGGCTGCCGCCGCCTCCGAACGCGCCAATGCCGAACTGGCGCGCGAGCTGGCCCTGGCCGCTATCTACAGCGCCAATCCCAATTACTTCCAATACCAGATGGCCCTGGTGAACGCCTCGGCGATCAAGGCAACCGATAAGCTTATCTTCACGGTGGAGGGTATGTTCCCGTCGCTGGTCTTTGGCGAGAACTTACAGCCCGTGGTGCCCGTTCAAGGAGCCACAACCCTGCCGCAGTAGGAGGGTAATCCTATGCAAAAACAATCCTTTAGCGCTGGATGGCATTTTTCCCCAGGCGATTCCACCGACGTGTGGAAACCGCCCTCCGAGAGCGATCTGCGCGAAGTGGACCTGCCGCACGACTGGTCGCCCGAGCTACCGCGCAGCTCGGGCAATCCCAGCCGCGCATCGGGTGGGTTCTTCACCAACGGCACGGCGTGGTACAGCAAGGCTTTTGACGCGCCGGAGACCTGGCGGGGCAAGCAGGTGTTCGTAGAATTCGAGGGTGTATATATGAACGCCGAGGTTTGGCTGAACGAGCACTTGCTCTGCCGCCAACCCTATGGGTACACCACCTTCCAGGTGGACCTGACCCCGCGCCTCAACCTCGGCAAGGTCAATACACTCAGAGTGCGGGTGGACAACTCAGCCCAACTAAACAGCCGCTGGTATTCTGGATCAGGTATCTACCGCCCGGTGTGGCTGATGGTGGCTGAGCCGCTGCACGTGGATCACTGGGGGGTGTATGTCACTACGCCCTCGGTCAGCGCCGCCTCGGCTGCGGTGCGCATTCAGACCACCCTGGTCAACAACTCGGCCCAAGCGAAAGACATTACCCTGCGCACCTATATCTATGACCCGGATGGACAGGTGGTGGGCACGCTGGAAAAACACCTGACCGTCGAAGCGGGCAGTCGCGCCGAAAGCGCCCAAAACGTACACGTTCCACATCCGCGCCTGTGGTCTCCCGACTCACCTGCCTTGTACAAAGTGGAATCGAGCCTGATGGACGGCAACAAGGCGCTGGACCAGGCTGTCACCCGCTTTGGCATTCGCAGCCTGAGCTTTGACGCCGAACAGGGCCTGCTGCTCAATGGCCAACCTATCAAGCTCAAAGGCGGCTGCGTGCATCACGACAACGGTGTGCTAGGAGCGGCCTCCTTCCCCCGCGCCGAAGAGCGCAAGGTGGAAGTGCTCAAAGCCAGCGGCTTCAACGCCATCCGCTGCGCCCACAACCCGCCCGCCCCAGCCATGCTGGATGCCTGCGACCGTTTGGGAATGTTGGTGATGGACGAGGCCTTCGACTGTTGGCGCATCGGAAAGAATGCCTACGATTACCACACTGTGTTTGAGGATTGGTGGCAGCGTGACCTGGACAGCATGGTGCTGCGCGACCGCAACCACCCCAGCATCATCCTGTGGAGCATCGGCAACGAGGTCATGGAGCGCGATGGCCGCTCGGGTGGGGCGGATATTGCTCGCCGCCTGGCAGAGCGCGTACGCGCTCTGGACGCCACCCGGCCAGTCACGGCTGCCATTTGCAGTACCTGGGACGGGCTTCGCGTGTGGGCCGACACCGACCCGGTCTTTGCCGCGCTGGACGTGGGCGGCTACAACTACCAATGGCAGCAATACGAGGCCGATCATGCTCGCCACCCCCACCGCATGATGATTGGCACCGAGTCCTTCCCCAAAGAAGCCTTTGAAAACTGGCAGGCCGTGCTCGAGCACAGCTATGTGTTGGGCGATTTTGTTTGGACCTCGCTCGATTACCTGGGCGAAGCAGGCATTGGACGTGTACGCTCTGAAGACGATAAGGAATTCCTGGGACGTTACCCCTGGCATCAGGCCAACTGCGGCGACCTGGACATTTGCGGCTTCAAGCGGCCGCAATCCTATTACCGTGACATCTTATGGAATCCCGCTGCCAAACAATACATCGCCGTGTACCCGCCCGCGTCAGACAGCAGAGCGACCCAAGTAACTGCCTGGGGATGGCCGGACGTGTGGCCCAACTGGAATTACGTTGGGCGGGAAGGGCAGTTGTTCAAGGTAGATGTATATTCACCATGCGACGAAGTGGAGCTGCTGCTCAATGACCAACCCCTGGCGCGCAAGCCTGCCGGTAAAGCTAATCAGCACATCGCTAGCTTCGAGGTGCATTACGAGCCCGGCGAACTGAAAGCTGTGGGCTACATCCAAGGCGTGAAAACGCAGGTAACGACGCTCAGCACCACCGGCCCCGCCTCGGCCTTGCGACTGACCCCTGACCGAGACGCGCTGAATGCGGTATCCGACGATTTGAGCTACATCACGGTGGAGATCATCGACGCCGCCGGGCGGGTGATGCCGGACGCCGACCGAACGCTGACCTTCCGGCTGAGCGGGCCCGGTGAAATCATAGCCGTGGGCAGCCCTGACCCGATCAACGCGGAGGATTACCGAGGCAATATGCGCACCACCCATCGTGGGCGCGCCCTGGTGGTGGTGAAGACCAGCGGGAAACCCGGCACGCTCCGCCTGACAGCCGAAGGCGAGGGGGTGCCAAAGGGAGAAGTTGAAATCACAGTAGCGTAACAAAAAAAATCCTAAGGGTCGCGGAAGGCCCTTAGGATTTTCTGAATAACACAAACTTCTACCCGTACAAATCCTTATGCACCGCGCTCAACGCTCGCACCTGCTCACCAGCGTGGTAAGATGAGCGCACCAGCGGCGCGCTTTCCACCCATTGGAAGCCGATGCCCAGACCGTACTCTTTTAACTCGGCGAACTCTTCCAACGTGTAATAGCGATCGATCGGTAAATGCTTGCGGCTGGGCTGCAAATACTGCCCAATCGTCAGGATATCCACGCCCCACGAGCGCAGGTCTCGCATAACCTCTTTGACCTCGTTCATGGTCTCGCCCAGCCCCAGCATAATCCCTGATTTTGTCAGCACGTCGGGGTCAATACGCTTGGAATTGCTGAGCGTGGCCTGCGCCCATTCATAGCGGTCCTGCGGCTGGACCTTTTTGAACAGTCGCGGAACGGTTTCAACGTTGTGATTCAAGATTTCAGGGCGGGCCGCCACCACCATTCGCAAAGCCTCCACGCTTCCCTTGAAGTCCGGGATGAGCACTTCGATGGAACAGCCAGGGTGAATCTCGCGGATGCGATGGATGAGCATGGCAAAAATTGGCGCGCCGCCATCTCGGCGATCATCTCGGTTGACGCTGGTGATGACCGCGTGCTTCAGATTCATCGCCTTGACCGACTGCGCAACCCGCTCGGGCTCGAGGAAATCCAGCACAGCGGGGCGACCATGTTTGATGTCGCAAAAGCCACAGGTGCGCGTGCACACATCGCCCATCATCAAGAAGGTGGCCGTGCCCGAACCCCAGCACTCGCCCATATTGGGGCAGCCGGCCTCTTCACACACAGTATGCAGGGCTTTCTGGCGCATGAGCGTTTGTAATTTTTCATACGTCTCGCCGGAAGGCGCGCGCACACGAATCCAGGATGGCCGGCGCAGAGGCGTAGTGTCAGTGGTTTCAGGGTTCACCCGATCACGGGTTGGCTGCATAAATTACCTCCAAGAAATCATCCGCGAATTACCCTGGCAAGGCAGGGTGAACGCGAATGGATACGAATAAGAATATACCCCGACTTAATGTACCAGCTTAATTTTCGTTGTCAAGTTTGCGCACGCGCAAGTGTACACCCTCGCGGCCTACCACTTCCACGCGGCTTCCTCTGGTCACTTTTTGGGCGGGATCATCCAGCACTGCCGTCCATAACTCGCTGCCCATCATCACCGAACCCTCGGGAGCCAGGTCGGTGCGGGCTACGCCCACCTTTCCAGCCAGGGCTTCGATTCCGGTCTTGACCGGCACGCGCAGCGCGCGCAAGGCAAAGGTCATGATGACGAAGAACAACCCGCCAATGGCAATTCCTGTGCCGATGACCAACGGAACCGACACACGTTGGAAATTGGGCACGTTGGGTGAATTGAACAGCACCAGGGCTCCCACGATGAATGTCGCTACACCTGCCACCGTCAAACCCCCGTGGGTAGGCGTCTTTAACTCGAGGATGAACAAAACGAAGGACATGACCAGGAAGATGATCCCAAACCAGTTGACTGGCAGCAGCCCCAGACCAAACACAGCCAGCGCCAGACAGACCGCGCCGATGAAGCCCGCCACCCATCCTCCGGGGCTGGATAATTCGATCAAGATTGCCTGCACCCCCACACTGAGCAGAATGAAGACCAGGTTGGCGTTCGTCAGCAATTGCAGGATCTGTTCCAGAAACGTCGGCTGCATTTCCACCACCAGGGCTCCCGCTGTACGCAGAATCACTTCGTTATCCAGGTGATAGATCAAGAAGCCATCCATTTGGGTCATTAAGTCACCCAGGTCACGGGCGACAAAATCGATCAGACCGATCGCCAGCGCCTCTTCCGAGGAGACGGCACGCGCATCGTCGATGGCCGCTTCGGCCAGTTGAATGGCTTCGGGCGGGCGGTGCGCGGTGAGGGTGCGAGCGGTGGCCTTGAACATCTCCTTGAGCTTGGTTTCCATCGTCTCGCCAATATCTTCGCCCGAGCCGCCTACCGGGCTGGCCGCGCCGATGGTGGTTTCGGGAGCCATCGCGGCGGCATGACCAGCCAGGGTCATCATTGTGCCCGCCGATCCAGCCATCGCTCCCGCCGGAGACACATAGACCACAACCGGCACCGGGCTGTTGCGAATCTGTGAAACCAGATTGGACATGAGTTGCACGTCACCACCGGGAGTATTGAGTGACAGGACCAGAATTTCGGCATCGCGCTGCTGGGCGGTTTGTATGCCCCGATCGATCATCTCTGCCCAGATGGGGTTCAAGGGCCCTTCCAGGCGCACGACCACCGCCACAGGACTGCCGCTTTGGGCTTGCGCCGCGGGGATGGGAAGCATGGTCAGGATGAACGCAGCTATCCAGGCGAATAAACCGATCCAGCGTATTATTTTCCGGAATTTCATCTCCGCCTCCTATGGTCAATCCACATCCTTATTATAACGTGAAGCTGCCCTCCCACCCAAAACAGGGATTTCACTAACCCTTTCCGCAAGAACCCCGTTCGCGACAATGCTATAATTCACTTATGCCGACTATTACGATCGACGATTTTTTGGTCGCCGGATTAGCCATTGGGCTGATTGTTTTGCTCACCCTGGTCGGGATCCTGGGAGGGCTGCGCTGGCTGCGCGGCAAGAACCAAACCCGCCTGGATGACTTAAAGGAACATACCCGCGGCTTAAAGTCTCGCCTGAACAGCCTACAAGAAATCTACGACGAGTATCGCCACCAATCTTTACAACCCTATCGAGGATTGGCTGAAACGCTCCATAAGCAAATTCAACAAGCCCGCACCGACCTGCTCTCTCTGAGCGCCAGCATGGACGAGTTCGAGCGGACCCATGCGGTCCCCGAAGCCCCGGTCAACGCCGCCATCAGCGTGCTGCCCAATTCGCTGGTAGCCCGGCGCATGAGCCAGGACATTGAGCAAGGCGTCGCCGATCTGACCACCCAATTGGATGAAGCCTTTCAAACCAGCCAGCGCTTGCAACACCTGGCGGAAGAGATGCGCCAGGTTGTCATCAAGACCAACGGCCATTACGAAGAAATGCTGCGCCTGCTCGACCAGCTTAAAAAAGCCCGCGTTAAGGGGAAGATCATTGACGAAAGCGACGATTATCTGGGGGTGCTGGCCTATGACTTAAAGCGCGTGCCCGACCATTTCAAGCCGGGTAAATCGCCGGAGTCGGATTCCAAAAAGGAACAGGAAGGGGCCGCGTTTGTATACGAGTTGTTGGGTGATGAAGAAACCGAACTGCAAAGCCGCCGCAAGGTGATTCTGGAAGCCGACAAGTTCTATCACCAGATGAAGGCCGCCGAGCAGCAAACGGGCCGCAGCCTGCAACTGATGAAGCAAATCTTAGGCGAGCCCATCCCCGGCCTGATTGTTAATCGTTTTGTCGAACAGGTGATGTCGGTGGACGAGAAGTTCCAGGCGCACGCCGAAAAGCGCGCAGCGCCCGACGCTGGCGAGTTAAAATCCCAAGAAGGGGAGTTGAAGCGATGGAACCGGGTCATTCAAGACAGCGAGCAAGAACTCAGCCGCGCCAGACAAAATGTTGATGTAATACGCCAGGCGCTCAAGGAATTGGACGCCGCGCTTCAGGAGGCGGAGACATGCCTGGGGAACGTGGAAGCTGAACAGTGCGTGGAACATCCCTTGGAATGGGATCTGAGCCGCCCGCTGCTGGAAGAGATGAATGTTGCGCGCAATCAGTTGGGCGGCCTGGACAAGGCCCGCACCCCCGAGGAATTGGCGCAGGGCATCGAAACCTCCAAAGAACTGCTGGCTCAGACCCGTAACCTTTTGGACCGTGCCCAACAGGTCCGCGAGCGACACAACCACTTGCTGGTATTGCTCAACCGCCCCGAGATCACCGGGGGGTTGGAATGGCTGCGAGAGAACGGGCAATTGGCTGCCCAGGTGGACGAGTACGATGAGCACAATTGGGAGCCCCGTGAAGAGGTGCGGAAATTCAGCCGTCAAGTTGGCGCATTGAACGAACTGCAAACTCGGTTGGCCCCTGAAGACACCCAGTCGGCTGTGAAAGAATCATTATTGGAAGAGCGCATCCAGGGCATGGATTTGCTGCTGCGCCGTCACCTGGACCTGCGCCCGCGCGCGGCGCGCATCGCTGCTCGCCTGAAAACGATCACCGAGACCGAACAACAGGTTCGCGAAATGCTTCTACAAGCTTCCGCCGTGGTGGGCCGAACCGCGCTGCTGATGGGGAGAAACACCTTCTTGCAAGAGACCGCCGGGGCGCAGGTGACCGCCTTCCAGAACAGCCTGCAAGCTCGCTTGCAATCGCTCGATCAATCCAAAGAAGGCACAATTGAAAGCAAACGCCTGGCCGCGGGCAAAGACATTGACCGGGTGCAACGCTCGATGAACGAGTGGCTGTCGCGAATTCTCAACGGCGTCGACCGGTTTCAGGACCGGCTGGAAAGCCGCCTGAGCCGCCTGGATCAAATTGCCATCTTGGACGACCCCGAGGTGAACAATGCCCGCCAACTGCTGCGCCGGTTGGCCGGGGCCCCGCCGGTCACCAGCCTGCTGTCGTTCAGCGACGCCGCCGGCGAGTTGAAACGCTGCAGTGACGATTGGGTGGCCTGCGAAACCACCGAACGCGCCCTGACCGCCAAAACCGGGCCGTTGGAAGAATCTTACGAGCAGGCGGCGGCAGCCCTCAAAGAAGCCCGGCAAGCCTTTCAAAACGCCGGCGGGCTGGCCAGTGGGCGGCGCGAGTGGAACCGCGTGACCCAAATTTCGTTGGAAAACGACCGCCAGACTCTGGATTACCTCGAGCGGCGTTTGAGCGGCCTGCGAACCCAGCACTGGCCCGCGCTGCAATTGGTACGCGAACTGGATCAGATTTATCATGAGCTCGACAAACTCTCGGACCGCGTGGCACTGTCAACCCGCCAGGCCGAGCAAGAAAGCCGCGACACCCACAGTGTGGACGAAGCCTACACCGGCTTGAAACGTTATTGGGAGGGCCGTGCCCAAACCGAACCGGCGCTTGCATCGTACATCCGCGGCATGATTGGGCGGGCCGAGGCACGCTATCGCTCAGCGCGAGAAGGCTACCTGCGCGGCTCGCTGGATTACCAACAAGCCCGCGCCGGAGTAGAAGAAGCCGCCGATATCCTCGAAGAGGGCTTCACCACCAGCGAAGGGCAGCACATCAAGCCGTGAATCAACATCCGGCAGGAGTAAAAAATGCAGTGGTCTGATATCCGCCTCACTTATCCAAATCAGTGGCTAATCATTGAAGCCCTTTCCGCGTCTACCTCGCCAGAGAATCGCCGACTGTTAGATAATATTGCTGTCATTGAACAATGCACCGATGGAAACAACGCCCTGGAGAACTATCGCCGGTTGCATAAACAATACCCGGCGCGAGAATTCTATTATGTGCACACAAGCCGGTCAGATCTAGATATTCGAGAGCAAAATTGGTCAGGGATTCGGAGGGGAAATGCATTTATCGCTCATCGATAATCTGCCTTTCACTTCTATTCGAGTTACCTACCAAAATGAGGCTCTGGATATTCCAAACGTCCTGATCGACACCGGCTCAGGATCAACCATCCTGGCGGCCGACATCGTCAGTTCGATTTCCATTGGCCCTGCTCCAGACGATATTCTATACACTATTCGTGGAGTTGGTGGCAGCGAAGTTGTTTTTTCTAGAAAAATCGATCAAATCCAGTTAGGTGAATGTGCAGTGGTCGATTTTGAGGTGGAAATCGGGGGCATGGACTACGGATTTCCGATTAATGGCATCCTAGGAATGGACTTGTTACAAAAAGCCAAGGCAATCATTAATTTAAGTGACATGACTATCCAATTTGATAAGTAAAAATGCAAAAATATCACTTCTTCACTGCTGACGTTTTCACCGACCGGGCTTTTGGGGGCAACCCGCTGGCTGTTCTGCCGGATGCGCGCGGATTGGACACCGCCGAGATGCAGGCCATTACCCGCGAGTTCAACTTCTCCGAGACGGTCTTCGTCCTGCCGCCCGATTCGCCCGACCACACCCGCCGGCTGCGCATCTTCACCCCTGGCAAGGAACTGCCTTTCGCCGGGCATCCCACGGTGGGCACGGGCTTTGTTCTGGCCTCCTGCGGCGAAATCTCAATGACTGGCGAGGTCACCCGCGTCATCTTCGAGGAAGGCGTGGGGCCGGTGCCGGTGACCATCCGCTCCCGCGACGGCAAACCGGTTTTCTCTCAACTCACCGCGGCGCGCCTGCCCGAAGCAGGCCCCACCCCGCCGCCCTCCGGGGGCATTGCGGCAGCTTTTGGGCTGGACGCTTCCGACCTGCTGGGTGGTGATTTCGCGCCGCAGGCTTTCTCTTGCGGGGTGCCATTCTTGTTCGTACCGGTGCAAAACCGGGCCGTGCTAGACAAAATCCGCTTGGACCGCTACAAATATGACTTCGTCCTGGGGCAGTATTGGGCCCAAGAGGTGTTCTTCTTCTCCTTTGACCCCGAGCGCCCCGGTTCCGACCTGCGCGCGCGCATGTTCGCCCCGGCTTTGGGAATTGCCGAGGACCCCGCCACCGGGTCGGCGGTGGCCTCGCTGGCAGGTTATTTGGGCGCGCGCAATACGGCTCAAAACAGCACGCTGCGCTGGGTGATCGAGCAGGGCTTCGAGATGGGCCGCCCCAGCATCCTGGAGCTGGAGGTAGACAAAACGGGTGGGGCTATCAGCGAAGTGCGCGTGGGCGGGGCCTCGGTACTGGTGACTGAGGGGACGTTGACGATATCATAAGGGGAAGAAGGCACCGCGGAGGCGCAGAGACCGCGAAGGAACGCGGAGCAGAACAAGGAAAAGGGAATACCAGGATGGGGCCGCGTATGGAAACGCGGCTGGTTTTGCTAACGTGCAGTGAAATAGGGATACTCTAATGGCTGGTTTCAATCAGACGCCAAAGTTCATTCTCAAGCTCATGCGTATACCACCTCAAATAGTCTATGCGATTGGATTAGGCCCTTTGATTGGCTCCCTTATACTTCTACTGACAACCATAGGTCGTAAATCTGGCAAGCGGCGCGTGACACCGCTGCAGTATGAAGAAATCGATGGCAAGATTTTCCTTGGTGCGGCCCTTGGGATGAAAGCGGATTGGTTCCGGAATATTCAAGCTAATCCAAGAGTCGAAGTAAGCGTGAAATCTCAGAAATTTTCCGGATGGGCCGAAGTGATTACCGATACCCATTCGATAGCAGATTTTCTTGAAGTACGCCTACAACGGCACCCAAAAATGATAGGGGCTATGCTTCGTGCTGAAGGTATACATTTGCCGCCGACGCGAAGTGATTTAGAGAAGTATGCGGCACAACTGACTCTTGTGGCGATAAAACCTGATCAGGATCTGGGACGGTCATCGTCTAGCATTCTGATGTAACCAAAGACACTTACGGCTCAACGATCGCCGTCGGTGTTGACGTTGGCGTTGGGATCTGGGCCAGGTCGATGGCATAGACTTCCAGGTCGGAGAAGCTGACCGTCAAGGTCGAGCTGCCTGAAGCCCGCGCGAAGACGCCCAACTGGCCCTCGGTCAAAACGGGGTCGCGGGCCGAAAAGACAAACTCGTTATCCACGAAGAGGCGCAGCTCAGAACCAGCCATCCACACCCCCACCCGCACGGGAAGCAACCCGCCCGGCAACATGGCTCCCGCCGGGGACCAGTCTTGCATCAATGAAGCCTGCCCTTGCAGCACCCGCTCCAGGCGAGCTTGCCCGTCACAGTTGAGCAAAAAGCGGTAGAAATCCCGGCTGGATGCCGCCCTCAGGAGGAGCCCATAGGCGTCGGTATCGCGGCACAGGCTGGGGGTCACCGTGATCTCCAGGTACGCATCGCCCGGCAGAGTTCCGGCGCGCAGGCTGAGCATGGAATTCCGCGCCCCCGAAGTAGATAGGGTGAGCGTAGATTTGCCAAAAGCCACCGCGCCTGTTTCGGCAACCCCGGTCTGCCAGCCAGAACCGGAGAAGGTATCGGTGAGCAGCAGTTCACCAACACCGGGATGCAGTTGCTCGGTGGGGCGAGGCGTGGGCAGCGGCGGCGGGGTGGGCGTCTCGGTCGCCGGAAACCACACCGGCGTTGAGGTCGGTTCCTGGGTGAAGGTGGGAGTGGGGGTGGGCAAGAGCGGCGTTGGGGTGACGGGCATACATCCGCCCAGCGCCCAGGTTAGCAAAATGAGCGCCGCGAACCATCCAAACTTCACACGTCCACCACCTGGTCTCGCTCGGGACCCACCGACACCTGGCAAACAGGCACGCCGCTCAATTCGGAGATGCGCGCCAGGTAATTTTGCGCCTCACGAGGCAGTTCATCCCAACTGCGCACGCCGGTGAGGTCGGCATCCCAGCCCGGCAGGTCTTCATACACCGGCTCAAACGGTGAAAGATCGGCGGGGCCCAATGGCAGGTCAGCGAACTCACGCCCGTTGGCCCGGTAAGCCACGCACACGCGCACCTCGGGCAGCCCGCTGAGCACATCCAACTTGGTGACCACCAACTCGGTCAGGCCGTTGACGCGGACCGCGTAACGCAGCAGGACGCCATCCAGCCAACCCACCCGGCGCGGACGCCCGGTGGTGGTGCCAAACTCATCCCAGGGGTTGGCTCCCGTACCGCGCAGGCGCACGGCCGTGTCGCCTTGCACTTCGGTGGGGAAGGGTCCGGCCCCCACGCGGCTCTGGAAAGCTTTGGTGACGCCGATGACCCGACCCACGTGCCCCACCCCAATGCCCAGCCCGCCCATCACGCCCGTGGCGAGGGGGCTGGAACTGGTCACAAAGGGATAGGTGCCGTGGTCGAGGTCCAGCAATGTGCCCTGAGCCCCTTCGGCCAGCACGCTTTGCCCGCGGCGCAGCGCTTCCCAGACCACCGCCGAAGTATCGCCGATATAATCCCGCAGCTTCTCGGCGTATTCGACGTACTGATCCGCGATGAGACATGGGTCCAGGGGCTCGGCTTCATACAGGCGGGTGAGGGTCAGGTTGACCTCTTCGATATGGGCGAGCATGCGCTGGTGGAAACCGCTTTCGTCCAGCATTTCCTCCATACGGATGCCTCGCCGGGAGGCTTTGTCGGTGTATGCCGGGCCGATGCCCCGTCCGGTCGTGCCGATCTGGTCTTTTCCACGGGCAGTTTCCTGGGCACGGTCCAGGGCGCGGTGACCAGGCGTGATCAGGTGCGCGGCGTGTGAGATACGCAGGCGGGTGGGGTCCACTTTGACGCCGTGATTGCGCAGCATGGTCATTTCAGCCAGCAGCGTCTCGGGGTAAATGACCACACCGTTACCCAAAATCCCAACCGTATTGGGGTGGATGATTCCGGAAGGGGATAGGTGCAGCTTGAACGTTTGGGTTCCCACGGTCACCGTATGACCGGCGTTGTCACCACCATTAAACCGCGCCACATAATCGGCGCGAGCCGATAGCATGTCCACCACCCGGCCTTTGCCTTCGTCGCCCCACTGCGTTCCGACAATAATATCAAGAGGCATGACTCGTTCTCCTCAATGGTTATCCCATGATGCGGCCCGAAGGCCAAGTGAATTATATTATACGTTGTGCTCGAATCGGGAGCAATTTCCGGGAATTCACTGTTGTGGTCAGGCGAGTTTGAGGGTATGCACAGATTCCACCCTGGCAAGGCCAGGGCTTCCCTCACCTAGCCTCTCCCTGCTAGGGAGAGGAACAGAGTCTTTCCACCTCGCCTTGACCCTCGACAGGGCGCTGACGCAGCGGGGAGGGGGACAGAGTCTGGTCACCTCGCCCTTTCAGGGAGAGGTCGCGCCGGGCTTTGACGGCGCGGGTGAGGGTGGATATTGGTCTGCCTCGATCTGAGGTCAGGGTAGGCAGAGATTCTACCCTGGCAAGGCCAGGGCTTCCCTCACCTAGCCTCTCCCTGCCCCTCGCCAGGGCGCTGAAGCAGCGAGGGAGAGGAACAGAGCAGAGCGCCGAAGCGGCAGGGAGAGGGTCCGATTCGGAGAGAATAACGCTATTGACATCCCGGCGGAATCCTGCTATAAACGAACCAATCAAAACCTGAAAAAGCCGTGAAGAGAAAGAGTACGCGTCGAAACGGTGGTCCAGAGAGCAGCAGACCGGTGGAAAGGCTGCCCAAGCGACGACGCGGAATGGTTCTCAGAGCTGCAAGGCGAAAGGCCCTGGCCCAGTAGCCCGCGCCGGAGTTGCTTCCGTTACCAGGCAAAGGTATAAACCTGGACTTCCAGATCGTACCGCAAAGTGAGGCTGGCCTACATCCTGTTGTCATCACAACAGGATTTTTTGTTAAACAGCCTAAGTTGGGTGGCACCACGGGAATCCCTTTCTCGTCCCAATCATTCCCATAGGGAAATTTTTGGAGGTAGCATGCTGACCCAACCTTTGACTAACTTGATCCCCCCCTCCGCCGGACTGGAACCGGTGGTGCGCGAACTATCCGCCGACCTGGAAACCCCCGTTTCCACCTTCATGAAGGTGGCGGGACAGGGCCCGGCGTTTTTGCTGGAAAGCGTGACCGGCGGCGAAAACCTGGCGCGCTTTTCCTTCATCGGTATCCGCCCCAGCCGGGCCTATGTGCTTCAAGGCGGCGCGCTGACCACCCACGGCCCAACCGGGACCGCGACCCACTCCCTGGCCCCGGGCGAAGACCCTCTGGCCTTCCTCGAAGCGGAATTGGCCCGCTGCCGCATTCCCCACGTGGCCGGGCTGCCGCGCTTTACGGGCGGACTGGTGGGCTACATCGGCTATGAGATGGTGCGCCGCTTCGAGCCCGGCGTGCGCCTGAACGAACCGCAATCCGTGCCCGAAGCCATCTTCCTGCTGGCCGACACGGTCATCGCCTTCGATCACGCCTTTGGACGGCTGCTGTTGATCGCCATCCCTGACCCCGACCTGCCCGCCGAGCAGGCCCGCGCGGCTGCCGAAGCCCGGTTGGACGAAATCCAGGCGCGGTTGGCCGGCCCGCTGCCCGCCTTGACAACACCCGCGGCGGGGAGCACCGAACCGTCCATGCGCGGCAACATCACCCGCGAGGCGTACATGGCCGCGGTCGAACAGGGCAAGGAATACATCGCCGCGGGCGATATCTTCCAGGTGGTGCTCTCGCAGCGGCTCAGCCGCAGCACCAGCGCTTCGGCTTTCGGCATCTATCGCGCCTTGCGCCGCCTGAACCCCTCACCGTATATGTTCTATTTTGACTTTGGTTCGCTGGCCGGAGACCCGCCCCTGCGCCTGATCGGAGCTTCGCCGGAAACCCACGTGCGGCTGGAGGAAGGCGTTGCCACCCTGCGACCCATCGCCGGAACGCGCCCTCGGGGGAAAACTCCCGCCGAAGATGCCGCACTGGAACGCGACCTGCTGGCTGATGAGAAAGAACGCGCCGAGCACGTCATGTTGGTGGACCTGGCCCGCAACGATCTGGGCCGTGTGTGCGAGTACGGCAGCGTGCGCGTGCTGGAGCAAATGTCGGTGGAGCGCTACTCGCACGTGATGCACATCGTCTCGCAGGTAGAGGGCAAATTACGCCCCGACCTGAACGCCTTCGATCTGCTCAAAGCGACCTTCCCCGCCGGCACGGTGAGCGGCGCGCCTAAGGTGCGGGCCATGCAAATCATTGATGAATTAGAAAAAGGCGAGCGCGGCGTCTATGCCGGGGCGGTGGGGTACTTTTCCGCCGACGGCAGCATGGACACCTGCATTGCCATCCGTACGCTGGTGATGCGCGGGCAGGAAGTGAGCGTTCAGGCCGGGGCTGGGATCGTGGCCGATTCGGACCCCGAACGCGAATACCAAGAAACGTTGAACAAGGCCCGCGCGCTGGCCGCGGCGGTGGAAAAAGCCGAACTTGGGGCTTTATAGGAGGTCAAAATGATCGCTGTCATTGATAACTACGACTCTTTTACCTATAACCTGGTGCAATACCTGGGCGAGTTGGGCTGCGAGGTGCGGGTGTACCGCAATGATGCCGTGAGCGTGGACGAGTTGGAAGCGCTGAACCCCAGCCACGTGGTCATCTCACCCGGACCTGGCGATCCCGGCGACGCGGGCATTTCTACCGAGGCAATTCGCCGCCTGGGGCCTTCGCGCCCAGTGTTGGGTGTGTGCCTGGGTCACCAGTGCATCGGCGCGGCCTTCGGCGGGGAAATCAAGCGTGCCCCACGTCTGATGCACGGGAAGACTTCGCTGGTTTACCATTACGGCAATGATCTGTTCCTGGGGCTGCCCAGCCCCTTCGAGGCCACCCGCTACCATTCGCTGATCGTCGCGGAACCGCTGCCCGCGGCGTTGAAGATGACCGCGTTCACCAGCGAGGGCGAACTGATGGGGCTGCGCCACCGGACACTGCCGATCTATGGGGTGCAGTTTCACCCGGAGTCGATTTTGACGGCGGGTGGAAAGCAAATTTTGAAGAATTTTTTGAGGGCGTAACTATAGACCCTAAGGGTTTTGAAAACCCTTAGGGTCTTCCGGAGTGGAAGGGTAGAAACCCTAAGGGTCTCAGAAGACCCTTAGGGTTTGAGAAAAGAACGGAGGACGAAATGCTCAAACCTTATATCGCCAAGTTGATCCAACGCCATGATCTGGAGGCTGCCGAAGCCGAGACCGCCATGGAAATTATCATGACCGGACAGGCCACCCAGGCGCAAATCGGCGGCTACCTGGTGGCGCTGCGGATGAAGGGCGAAACGGTGGCCGAGATCACCGGCAGCGCCCGGGCCATGCGCGCGCAAGCCGCCCATGTCAATCACCACCTGGACGGCGTCCTGGTGGACATCGTTGGCACGGGCGGAGACGGCTCGAACAGCTTCAACATCTCCACTGCCGCCGCATTCGTCATTGCGGGTAGTGGACGCAAAGTGGCCAAGCACGGCAACCGGGCTGCCTCTTCGCGCTGCGGGGCCGCCGATGTGCTGGCCGAGTTGGGAGTCAATATCAATTTATCCCCCGAACAAGTAGCCGCCTGCCTGGAAGAAGTGGGCATTGGCTTCCTGTTTGCTCCACGCTTCCACCCGGCCATGAAACATGCCGTGGGGCCGCGCCGCGAATTGGGCCAGCGCACCATCTTCAACATCCTCGGCCCGCTCACCAACCCCGCCGGGGCCAATCACTCGCTCATCGGCGTCTATGACCCGGCCCTCACCCAACCCATTGCCGAGGTGCTGGGCGAGTTGGGTATGCAGGCCGCATACGTGGTGCATGGATCGGGCGGCCTGGATGAACTGACCACTGCCGGCCCCAACCGGGTGAGCCGGTTGGCGGAGGGCAAGGTAGAGACCTTTAGCATGGACGCGGCGGAGTATGGACTACGCGCCGCATCGAGTGACGATCTGCGCGGTGGAGAGCCCGTCGAAAACGCCGCCTTGCTGCGCGGAATTCTGAGCGGCGAAGATCGCAGCCCGCGCCGCGACGTGGTCCTCCTCAACGCCGCCGCCGCCTTAGCCACCGAGCACGGCGATTTGCGCGCCGGGTTGGCTGCGGCGGAAGCCTCTCTCGATAGCTGCGCAGCTCTGGAAAAACTCAACGAAATGGTGCGGTTCACCCAACGTTACGTGCAATGAACATCCTTGCCGAAATCTTCACTCACAAACGCGCCGAAGTCATCGAGCAGAAGTCTCGCACTCCTCTGGCCGAGGTTCGCGCCGCGGCGGAATCTGCCGGACCGGCGCTGAACTTCGTCGCCGCGCTGCGTCGTCCAATGGAAGCCAAACCGAGACTGATCGCGGAGGTCAAGCGCGCTTCGCCCTCGCGCGGATTGCTGGCCCCCATTCCCGACCCGACGGCCCTGGCCCGGGTGTACAGGGACAATGGGGCCGCTGCGGTGAGCGTGCTTACCGACTCTCGCTACTTCCAGGGCTGCCTGGAGGATTTGCGCGCCGTAGCCGGGATGAAACCCCGCGTGCCCGTGCTGCGCAAAGACTTCCTTTGCGATCCTTATCAGATCTACCAGGCTCGCGCCACCGGGGCCGATGCCGTGCTGCTCATCGCCGCGAGCCTGGAAGCGGGGGAACTGCGCGATTTGCACACCCTGGCAAACGAGTTGGGGATGGCTGCGTTGGTGGAAGTGCACGACGAAGCCGAGCTGGAAAAAGCCCTGGCTGCCTGCAAACCAGCACTGGTGGGGGTAAACAACCGAAACCTGCGCGACTTCAGCGTACGCCTGGAAACCACCCTTACCCTGCGCGCGCTCGTCCCTAACGGAGTGTGCATGGTAGCCGAGTCGGGCATCCACACCCCGGCGGATGTGGAGCGGTTGCGCGAAGCAGGCGTGGACGCTATCCTGGTAGGCGAGGCCCTGGTCACCGCGCCCGACCCGGCTGAAAAAGTGCGGAGCCTGGCGCAATGATCGTCAAAATATGCGGCATCACCACCCTGGGCGACGCGCTGGCCTGCATCGAGGCTGGGGCGGACTGGCTGGGCTTCAACTTCTACCCGCCCAGCCCGCGGTATATCGCCCCGGCAGCCTGCGCGGAGATCACTACAACGCTGCGCCAAAAACACCCCGAGGTCAGGCTGGTGGGCGTGTTCGTGGATGCTGCTCCGCAGGGGATCGCCCAAATCCTCGACTCGTGCGGCCTGCATCTGGCGCAACTGTGCGGGCACGAGCCCCCCGAGCATCTGGCCATGCTTGGCGAGCGCGCCTTCAAGGCTCTGCGCCCAGCAGATGCCGCCGCGCTGGAGGCCGACCTGGCTACTTACGCGGCCCGCGTTGAAGCCCCCGCCTGGTTGATCGACGCTTACCGCCCAGGCGAATTCGGCGGCACGGGCCACACCGCGGATTGGCTCCTGGCCGCGGAGCTGGCACGGCGCGCGCCGATCTTCCTGGCAGGGGGATTGAACCCCGAGAACGTGGCGGAGGCAATCGCGCAGGTACGACCCTGGGGGGTCGACGTGGCTTCGGGGGTCGAGTCTGCGCCAGAGCGCAAGGATATGGCGCTGGTGCGGGCGTTTGTGCGGGCGGCTTCTTTCCCTCTCCCTAAGAGGGAGAGGGCAGGGTGAGGGTGGAAACCCCATTGCGCTAGACTCATTCGGTTTCTACCCTCACCTACTCTCGACAGAGCGCTGAAGCAGCGGCCCTCGCCAGGGCGCTGAAGCAGCGGGAAGAGGGACAGAAGGATCAGGGTGACTAATACTGTAACAGAAGCATTCAGTTTCTACCCTCACCTGGCCTCTCCCTGGCCCTCGTCAGGGCGCCGAAGCGGCGAGAGAGAGGGACAGAAGGAACAGAGGAATCATTTATGACTACTACGACTACATCATCTCTTCCACATAAATTTGGGCCCTACGGCGGGCAGTTCGTTCCCGAGGTGCTCATTCCAGCGGTAACCGAACTGGAGCGTGCCTATCTGGAGGCGCGGGCCGATCCGGCCTTCCAGCGCGAGTTAGATCACCTGCTGGCTACCTACGTGGGGCGGCCCACCCCACTGACCTTTGCCGCGCGCCTGACCGCCGAGTTGGGCGGCGCGCAAATTTACCTCAAGCGCGAGGACCTGGCCCACACCGGAGCTCACAAGATCAACAATGCTCTCGGGCAGGCCTTGCTGGCGCAGCGCATGGGCAAGCGGCGCGTCATCGCTGAGACTGGAGCCGGGCAGCACGGCGTGGCCAGCGCCACGGTAGCCGCCCTGCTGGGCATGGAGTGCGTCGTCTATATGGGCTCGGTGGACATTGCCCGCCAGCAGCCGAATGTGCAGCGCATGAAGCTTCTGGGGGCCGAGGTGCGCGCGGTGGAGTCGGGCAGTCGCACTCTCAAAGACGCGGTGAACGAGGCCATTCGCGACTGGGTCACCCATGTCCGCGACACCTACTACCTGCTTGGCTCGGCCCTCGGCCCGCATCCCTACCCAACGATGGTACGCGACTTTCAGGCCGTCATCGGGCGCGAGGCCCGCGCGCAAATTCTGGTCCAGGCCGGACGATTGCCGGATGAGTGCATTGCCTGTGTGGGCGGCGGGTCCAACGCCATCGGCCTGTTCGACGCCTTCCGCGATGACGAAAATGTGGCTCTGGTGGGCGTGGAGGCGGGTGGTGACGGCTTGAACACCGGGCGGCACGCGGCGCGCTTCAGCGATCCCAACAAGGGTCGCCCCGGAGTCCTCCATGGCGCATACACTTACGTTCTGCAAGACGCCGACGGACAGGTGGCCGAAACCCATTCGATCTCTGCCGGGTTGGATTATGCCGCCGTGGGACCAGAGCACGCCTTACTGCACGACACCGAGCGAGCCGTTTACACCACGGCCGATGACCGAGCCGCGCTGGCGGCTTTCCAGCAGTTGGCCCGCTGTGAGGGCATCCTCCCGGCATTAGAATCTTCACACGCCGTGGCGGAGGCCGCGCGGCTGGCCCCATTATTGGGACGTGACAAAATTTTACTAGTCAACCTGTCTGGGCGGGGCGATAAAGACCTGGATAGCGTTCTCAAGGCCCTCAAGGAGCAAGTATGAACGGCATCGAACACATACAATCCGCGTTTGCCGCCGCTCGCGCCGAACAGCGCGCGGCACTCATGCCCTACTGCACTCTGGGTTATCCCAGCCCCACCGCCGCCCTGGACGTTTTGGAAGCGGTGGCCAAGGCGGGGGCCGATTTGATCGAGTTGGGCGTACCCTTCTCCGATCCGCTGGCCGATGGTCCCACCATCCAACGTTCCACGCAGGTGGCGTTGGAGCAGGGCATGACGGTCGCGGGCTGCCTGGAAATGACGGCGCAGCTACGCGCCCGAGGCGTGACGCAGCCGCTGATGCTGATGGGCTATGTCAACCCGCTGTTGGCCTACGGCATTCCGCGCTTCTGCCAAGATGCTCGGGCTGCCGGGGCGGACGGCTTGATCATCCCCGACCTGCCGCCCGAGGAAGCCGGAGAGCTGGCCGCGGCCTGCCAGGCGCAGGGGCTGGCGTTGATCTACCTGCTCTCGCCCGCCTCGCCCGTTGAGCGCATTGCTACGGTCGTCGCGCAGGCCAGCGGGTTCCTGTACCTGGTGTCGCTGACGGGGGTGACTGGGGCGCGCAGCAGCCTGCCGCCTGAGCTTCCTGCCTTCGTGGCGCGGGTGCGGACCGCGGCGCCCAACTTGCCGTTGGCGGTGGGTTTCGGCATCGCCACACCTGAACACGCTCACCGGGTGGGACAGTTCGCCGATGGGGTCATCGTTGGCTCGGCGCTGGTGGATGCTATCGGCAAGGCAAAAGACCCGGCGCGGGCGGCGGGAGAGTTTGTGGGCGCGCTGCGGAGGGGAATGGAAGAGGGGAAGTGTTCCGCGAATGGGAAGAATGGTCAGATGATCTGAACATCCGCGTTTATTTGCGAAAATCACGGATCGTTTCTCAAATCCACCTTGACGAGAGTCGGGTTAAGCGGTATATTTGGTGACTGTCCGCCCTTGTAGCTCAATTGGATAGAGCGTTTGCTTGCGGAGCAAAAGGCTGCAGATTCGAGTTCTGCCAAGGGCACAAAACGACCTTTAATCGAGGTCGTTTTACATTTAAGGCCGCAGACCCCCACAGGGGGGACGATGTTCGAGTTCTGCCAAGGGCACAAAACGACCTTTAATCGAGGTCGTTTTATTTTTAAGGCCGCAGACCCCCACAGGGGGGACGATGTTCGAGTTCTGCCAAGGGCAGAGAAGAAAGCTGATAGCTATTCGCGGCGCTCCTCCAGGGTTACCTCCGCATCTTGTAGGCCGGGTTTCTTACCCGGCGCCTTCAAAAATGAAAAGACGCGGGAAAGGATTCCCGCGCTACAAGAGGCCCGTTGTTGGCTGATAGCCCCTACTACTGGCTAACGGCTTACAGCTTTCTTAGCCCAATCACCATCCTGACCCCCTGGCCTTTCCCCGCCGATTCGGCGGCGATGGCGCCGCCCTGGGCAGTGACCAACGCCTTGCAAATGGCCAGCCCCAATCCCAGGTTGCCCTTGCCGCCGCGAGCTTTGTCGGAGCGGAAGAAACGATCGAACACGTAAGGTAAATCCTCGGGGTCAATGCCCGCCCCAGTGTCGCTGACCACAAGCCGCACCTGCTCACCTTGCTCTGCCGCGCTCAGGCGAATCTCCCCACCCTGGGGCGTGTAGCGCAGGGCGTTTTCTAGCAGGTTCTTCAAAACTTGCGCCATGCGCCCCTCGTCCGCCCAAACTGTCGGAACGCTCTCGGGGGCATCCAATACCAGGGTTACACCCTGGCGGACGGCAATGGGCTCATAGACCTGGAAGATGTGCTGGAGCAAGACCGAGGGCTGCAACGGCTGGGCCTGAATGTCCAAGCCACCGGATTCGACCTGCGAGAGGGTCGATAAATCGCTGACCAACCGGCGCAGGTGCTCGATTTCGGTTTTGATAATTTCGATTCGTTGGGGAGTGAGACCCACCTCGCCTTCCTCAAGCATTTCCATGTAGCCCGAAAGGATTTGCAAGGGGGTGCTCAAATCGTGGGTAATGTCGGCAGTCATGCGCTTGCGCTGCTGGTCGGCTTCGGCTAGATCGGCGCTCATTTGGTTGAAAGTCTCGGTGAGCTGGCCCAACTCATCCTTCGAGGTCACCGGAAGCTGCTGCTGCAACTCGCCTTGGGCCAAGGCTCGCGAGGCCACCGTCAGGCGGCGAATGGGGCTGAGGATGCCGCGAGAAAGGACAAAACCCATGACCACTGCGGCCAGCACCCCCGCCAACGCGGCCAGTCCAATAGCCAGATTGGTACGCCGCAGGAAAAGCTGCTCTTCGGCATTCAACTGGAATTGCATCTTTTTATCAGGCAGAATCCAGGCCACCGTCTTGCCGTCCACTTTGACTTCCACTGCGTCTTTGAGATTTTCTTCCGCTAGCACCTGTCCGATATCTCCACTGGGACCTGGAATCAAAATGTGATATTCAGCGTCCACCAAACCGTAAATACCGCGAAAGGGCTGCTGATCGAAGGGCTTTTCGGGGATTTGATTGGGGTTGGGCTGGGGACGAAACTGGTTGGCCAGAATGTAATACTCGAAAAAACCGTTCATCGTGCCAGAAGCGGCATAATACTCCTGGATCGACTTCTCCAACTCCGCAGTTTGCCGCTCGACCACCAGGTTCATCAACGACTGTCCCGAGGTCAGGCGGATGAGCGCAGAGACCACCAGGACGGTGATCAGCGCCACGCCCAAGTACGAGAGGATGAGCTTACGCTGCAAGGTGAACTTCATGCCCCCTCCATGAATCGGTACCCCACGCCAAACACAGTCTCGATGTATCTGGGCTGATTGAGATCGTCATCCAACTTGAGGCGCAGGTTGCGAATGTGAATTTTTAGGGTGGCTTCCGAGCCACTGTAGCCGTTTTCCATCAGGCGCATACACAGCCCCGCTCGCCGCACCACCTGCCCCGCCGACTGCATCAACATTTCCAACAACTGGAATTCCAGCGGGGTCAGTTCAATGGGTTGGCCGTTCTTGGTCAGCTCGTGCTTGCCACGGTCCAGGGTGATGTCGCCAATCGTCAAGGAAGGCTCGCTGGCTTCTTTCGGCGCGGCCCGGCGCAGCACGGCGCGCATACGCACCAACAGTTCGCGCAGTCGGAAAGGCTTGGTGATGTAATCATCCGCGCCCAGGTCAAAGCCGCGAATGATATCGGCTTCGGCCTGCTTTGCGGTAATCATAATCACTGGGATGCTGGACTCTTGCCGCAGGCGGCTGATGAACTGATAGCCGTCCATGTTGGGCATCATGATGTCAAGCAAAATCAGGTCGGGATTGGCCATGCGGGTTACGTCCAGCGCCTCGCGCCCGTCGGAAGCGGTCAGCACTTCATAGTCCTGCCCGCCGAGGAAATCGCTCAGCATAACCTGCACGTTGCGCGTGTCATCCACCACTAAGATTTTCCGAGTCATACCTGTATTATAGCCAATCCCGACCTGCAATTTTTGTTCCATCTCGTACTTTCTCATCCATCAGCATTGCAATGTTGGGTTTCGCTTTCTATGCTAGATCCGTTCGGCTTGTTTCACTCCGCTCAACCCAACCTGCGCCTGAATTTATGCAATTCGTGAAATTCGTGGAGAGTCTCTTTTCGTTCCTAATTCTCCAGCCGGTCGCGGGCCTCGCGGCTCATCACCACCAACTCGGCCCCGTCTTCCGACCAGTGTTCCTCTTTTCCATTCTCGTAAAACACGCGCAGATCAGCGGTGTCGTGCAGGAAATCCACCTTGCCGATCGACACCCGTTTGATCGTCAACCCTGTGCGCTGTTCCAGATCAGCGATCAACTCGGCGCGGCGATCAGGGCGGATCAGTTCGATCTTTTCGTAAATCACCCGCTTGGATGCTTCATAGCGAAAGCCCCACTCTTTTTCAAGCAGCCACATAATCAACAGAATCGCGGCGTTGGCAGAGATCAACTGGAGCCAGACCGAGTCCGTGCTCGCCGCTGAATTCATCACCGGCAGCGCGGCGATGATAAACAGGTAGGTCATCTCGCGCACCGGGATGGGATCGGTACGGTAGCGCAAAATGGAGAAGATGGCAAACAGGCCAAAACCAACCCCCACGCCAATCGAGACACTGGTCATAAAGGTGAGCACAAAGAAGATCACCGTGTTAAAAGCTAAAAAGGTGAATACATAGCGCTTGTCGTGCGTGGAAGGATAGTAGATAAAACGTACCAGCACCAAAGCCACTAGCAAATTGAAAGCAAAACTCAATAAAAACGTCGCAAAATCACTCATGTCAAATTCCTCGGGTCATTTTTTCAAGCCATAACATCTTGGGTTTTAGAGCATTTTTCTTCACACCGTCAACCAGCAAAGAGACTCCCATGACATACTTGCTGAAGCCTTTTGGATGAATGCGCTGCGCGCGCATCTCCACCAGGAATGGCGAACAACAGCCCGCCCCCGCCTTTTTTACTTCACCAATCACCAACCCGTCCAGACGGGCTGTGCGGCTGCCCGTAAAAAAGCTCAAGTCCAGGTCCAAAGTCACTCGCTCGCACATTTGCTGATTGACCAGCGTGATGCGCGTGAATGTGTTCCACAGGGCGGGCCGCAACGCCCGGCTATCATAGGGAAAAACGCCACTCAACCAGGTCTCGGCAGCCAGCGTGATCTCAAAAACAGGTTCGGGGGTAAAGATGCGCTGTTTAATGGTCCGGCCTTTGCCGGTTTTATGCTTCACTTCCAGAAAAGCCTCGCTCGAGTCGGTGTACTCACGGGTGCGAACCTTGTAACGATCTGCCCGCCCGTTGACGTGAAAGCTGTACAGATCGAACTCTGGGGTGTCAAAGTACAGGGTCCGGTAGTGATTCAAGCGCTGCCCATTGACCGAGAGAACGCGGTAATTTGGCTGGATCGCTTCCAACGCGGCCAAAAGTTGGCGATTGGTCAGCACGAATTTCGTATCCATGCGATTGAGAAGCGCTACCGCTTCCATTTCCTTCAAGCTAATCGGCGCAAACTTCTCTGTCAGGGTCTCCAACCTGGCGGGTAGATGACTCTGCTTGTCAACCGCCACAGGGGCAGTTATGCGCTGGTTGGATTGAGGCTCTTGCGGAATGGGGTTTGGCCAGGGTGTATTGCTCATGCGATTCTCCTGTTTTAAGGTCTGCGCGAGCCGCCGGGGCCGCCGCGCATTCCGCCACCGCCCGTTCCAACTGTCGTGACGGAGCCCACTACGTTGAAGCTCGCATATTCTGTCCCGCCGGAATAGGTCCCATCCTGGTAGAGACTGCCTAACTGCGTGCCCGTGGCACTGCCGCCCAGATAGATCGTATAGGTCTCGCCGCTCACCAGTTCTGGTGAAGAGAAAACCAGAGATTGGAACTGCCTGGCGGGCGCAAAGGTGAGCACCTCATTTCCGGCGCTGTTCTGAATGCTCACCAGTGTGCCGCCCGGCTGCGCGCCGTTGAAGAAAATGGCGACCGAATTTTGGCTGGAATTTGTCCCAGGCGCCTGAGCCATGCCGGAACTGCCCGCCGCGCCAAGTAATCCACCCGTCAAATTGAACCCGGCATCGTAATCCAGGGCGCCATTGCCATCGTTGGTGGGTCCATTCACCAACACCACGCCGCCTGTCATTTCAATCGCCCCGTTGACATCCAACCCGTCGCCGCGCGCATCTACCAGGATCGTACCTCCGTGAACATACAGGTAGTAACCGTTCGCGGAAGCCGCGCTGAACATATCCTGCCCAGGACGTCCGCCGCCCATGCCCGAATTATCCAGGCCTCCCGCCACATTGATGCCGTCGTCGCTGGCGGTGACTTGAATGTCACCAGCGTTGAGGGTGATCAGGGCGCTTTCCAGTCCTTCGTAGGACCCGGTGATCTGCACGGAGCCACCGTTGATCTCCAGGCTGGTGTTGGCATGCATGCCATCATCCCCGGTAGCGATGGTAAACGTACCACCATTGACGACAATGTTTCCGTTCGCATTGAGCGCGTCATCCGCCGAGTCAATGGCAAGAACCCCACCATCGATATTGATATTGGCCCCAGCGCTGATGCCCTTCATCGAAGTATCCTCGCCGGCCTGAGCGCTGATGCCACCCCCAGCCGTCAGAGACAGAACGCCATCCGTGACGATGACATCGGTCTCGGCCTGGATGGCATTGCCTCCAGAATTGACCGTGACAGCCCCACCGGCAATGTCGATGTAACCCTGCGTGGCATCCTCGGCGTTATCGGACTTCAGGCCATCGCCCCGCGCGTTCACAGTGATGTTGCCGCCTTCCACCACCAGGTAGTCCTTGCCACGAATACCGTCATCCATCGCGCCAACAGTGATCGCGCCGCCGGCGATGAGCAGGCCGTCCTTGCTGGCGATGCCGTCGTTATAATTGCCGGTCACGGTCAACTCACCTTCACCGGCGATCGTTAAATCGGCCTTGCTGAAGACAGCCGCGTTTGGCTCGCTTTCTTCGGCATTGGCAAGGGTGTAATTTGTTCCATCCGTAATGAAATTCCGCGTGCCTTCGGCCAGCAAAACGACCACTTCTTCAGCCTTCTCAATATACAGAGGGCTGCTCGTCGAACTGCTCAGGTCGACGCCGTTCAACACCAACCGGACAAGCGCTTCGGATCCGGTATTGACCACAATCTGCCCGTCTGAAAGCGAGCCGGTTAAAATGTAATCGCCCGAGGCCCCAATGGTGGCTGTGCTGCCATCCACGAGCACGCCCTGGCCCGTGGTGGTTATCGAATCGCCATTCAAGGTGATGGTCACCGCGCCAGCGGCATCAACGACGGTATCGGCTGCGTCGCCGTGAGCCTGGCTGTTTTCGGCCAGTGCTTCTTCTGCCGACTGCGAGCTTTCTACTACCGCGGTGGCGAGTCCTTCAACCACCGGTTCGATGGCCGCCGCATTGGCTGCTTGCCCCGAATCTACTACCTGAACCGATCCAGCCGGCGTCACGGCGCAAGCGGTCAGGAGTGTAATGCAAACCAATAATATGATGAGCGCTTTTTTCAAGCTATTCCTCCAATCATCAGAATTCGAAGGGGCCGCTGCCAGCCCTAATTTCACCCCCATTGTATGGGGACAGGCGACCAGACAGGTAAAGATTTGGTATACAATGGCAGAGATGCTGAGAAAAAGAGAGGTCATTCAATGAGCCGTCACGCGAGAATTGCCACGCTTTGCCAGTCACAGGCCCACTTTCCAACCCAGGAGGAGAACCGCAGCCACATCTTCACCCAACTCGATTTAGCCCTACGACAATCGCCCGACCTGGTGTGCCTGCCCGAGACTTTCGTCACCGCTGGGGTGGCGCGTAAATCGGTCTTCGAGATTGCCGAACCACTGGACGGCCCCACCCTCAGCGCTGCCGCCGAACGAGCCCGCCGCCATCGCGCCTACATCCTCTGTCCCTTGTTCATCCGCCGCGACGAGCAGTGCTTCAATTCTGCCGTGCTCCTTGATCGCAAGGGTGAGATTCTGGGCATCTATGACAAAAACCACCCAGTCACTTCCTCGCCCGATTACACTGTTTTCGAGGACGGCACAACTCCCGGATCGTCCGTGCCGGTCTTCGACCTGGATTTTGGCCGCATTGGCATCCAGATATGCTTCGACATCCAGTTTCCGCATGGATGGGCTGAATTGGCGCGCCAGGGCGCGAGAATAGTCTTTTGGCCTTCCGCCTATAATGGCGGGTTTCCCCTGCAAGCTTATGCCTGGCAGCACCACTATTATGTCATATCGGCTTCTGCCCACACTCGCTCCCGAATCATTGATCCGTGTGGAACAGTTTTGGAAGAGAGCAGCGGGTTGGTAAACTTCTTGTGCCGCGACATCAACCTGGATTATGCTGTATGCCACTCTGACTTCAACTACAGCATCCCCGACCGCATCTTACAGACCTACCCCGGCCGCGTGCTCATCCGCGATCACCCGGACACGGGGCACTTTTTGATCGAGTTACTCGACCCAACCTTGAGCATGGCCCGTCTGCAAGAAGAGTTCGGTTTTGAAACCGCCGCCGAGTATATCCGCCGACACCAGTCTGCTTATAAGCGCCTGGCCGCAGGACAAGAGCCCCTGCCGCAAAACGCCCGCCACGGCGCGCGGGCGATGTATTGGAAAGAGTGATTTTTCTAGCTGAGAGCGAGCGCTTCGGATTGACTGTTTGGGTTCATTGGGAATCGGCGTAGTGAGACCTGTTGCGAAAAACCTGTACTTTTATGGTATACTGCAATCACTTACTTGGTGTATGCGGATCTAACAATTTTCCATTTGCCTATGTGAGTGAGCTGGGGTAGTCCCTGGCTCATTTTTTGCGCCTGAGGACGTTTTTTGTGAATTTCGAACAGTTTCAATTTCACCCGCAAATCCACGCGGGTATCGTATCCGCCGGTTATTCCATTCCGACCCCCATCCAATCCCAAACCATCCCTCCCATTTTGCAAGGGCGGGACGTGTTGGGTCTGGCCCAGACCGGCACCGGCAAAACAGCCGCCTTCGTGCTGCCCATTCTTCAACGCTTGATGAAAGGCCCGCGCGGCAAGCTGCGCGCGCTGATCGTCTCGCCGACTCGCGAGCTGGCCGAACAAACCCATGTGGCCATCAGCCAATTGGGCCGCAAGACCGGGCTGCGCAGCCTGACCCTCTACGGGGGTGTCAGCACCCAGCCGCAAATCCGCGGCCTGCGCGCCGGCGCCGAGATCGCCGTGGCCTGCCCAGGTCGCCTGCTGGACCTTTACGGGCAAAAGCTGGTTAGCCTGGCCAACATCGAGGTGGTGGTGCTGGACGAAGCCGACCACATGTTTGACATGGGCTTCCTTCCTGACATTCGCCGCATCATGGCCGCAGTGCCTGCCGACCGCCAAACGCTGCTCTTCTCGGCCACCATGCCCGCAGAAATCCGCGGCCTGGCCAATGATTTCCTGACCAACCCGGTCAACGTGGAAGTAGGCATCTCGCGCCCCGTCGAGACGGTCAGCCACGCCATGTACCCCATCGACCAGACCCGCAAGACCGATATCCTCCTTGAGCTACTTCGAGAAACCGGGAATGGGCAGGTGCTGGTCTTTACGCGCACAAAGCACCGCGCCAAGCGCCTGGCCGAGCAGTTATGCAAGAACGGCCTGTCGGCTACTTCGCTGCAGGGAAACCTCTCGCAGAACCGCCGCCAGGAAGCGATGGACCAGTTCCGTTCCGGGCGGGTGCAGATTATGGTGGCTACCGACATCGCCGCTCGCGGCATTGACGTATCCAAGATCTCTCACGTGATCAACTTTGATATGCCCGACACCGCTGAAGCTTACACCCATCGCACCGGGCGCACGGGTCGCATGGAGCGGTTGGGCACAGCCCTCAGCCTGGTGACATTTGAAGATATGAGCATGGTACGCACCATTGAGCGGCTGCTCAATGCGCCGCTGGAAAGACGGAACATGCCCGGCTTTGAGGTCAGCACGCAGCCCGTGGCCACCGTGCCCGCGCAACCAGCGCGTCTAAACCGGGCGCCGCAGCCACAACCGCAACGCCGCCCGCAGCAGCGCTTTCAGCGCGCCGCCGCGCGGGGATAAAAACCGCTAAAAAAAGCCCCCGCATCGCCTTAAAAAGCGATGCGGGGGCTTTTTTCGCATGGATTGAGTTTTTTCATGCCTTGACAATTTCGCTACACAAGCTATACTGGATATATCAACTATTGATATATCATTATTCGAGGTATTCCCCTTGGCCCCTCAATCCTTCCTGACAGAAGCGACCTTCTATCTGTTACTGAGCCTGAATCCCGGCCCGGCGCACGGTTACGCGCTTCTCAAGAGCGTCCAACACCTGAGTGGTGGCGCGGTCAAGCTCTCGACCAGCACGCTCTATACGGCCCTGGCTCGCCTGCTGGACCAGGGTTTGATCGAGCGGGTATCTGATCCGCAAACCGCAACCAACAACCGGCCGCGCAAGATTTATCGCCTGACCGGGGCGGGCAGCCTGGCTTTGGCCGGAGAGAAAAGGCGCATTCAACGCATGTTGGCTGCCACCCGCATGATGAACGAGGAGATTGGCGCATGAAAGCCGTGAACTGGCTGTGCGGGTGGTATGGACGGATGCTGTATCTCTATCCGGCGCGTTACCGCGAGGCTTACCGCGAAGAAAGACAGATGGTCTTTCAAATGGCAGCCGCCGAAGCCTCGGGGAACGGTCGGGCCGCGTTCTTGTGGTTCGCGCTGCGCGAACTGATGGACTTACCGGCCGCCGCGTTGATCGAGCACCTGCGCGAAAGGAGGTGGGTGATGCTGGCGTCAGTCCGCACGCTGCTTTCCGAAGAGCCAGACCCTTGGGGGAGAGCTTTTTTGGCCGGGCTGCCCCATGTGCTGTTCGCCTTGACCAACTTTTGGCCGAATCTGCTTCGCCTGGATATTCAAAATCCGTCACCAGGATTAATCATCTGGTTCAATTGGATGACGCGTTTTCCCGTCACGCATTGGGCACTGAACCTCACCGCGCCAGACAGCTATTGGATGCCTCAGCGGGTGCTGTACCAGACCGGCCAATGGCTGTTTGGAGTGTTGGTGATATTCATGGTCCTCGCCGGCGGGATGAGCCGATGGCCGCGCTGGTCAGCCAGTTGGGTGGGTTATGCTTTGATCGTCTTGCTCACTTCCTTCATTGGCATATTCTCGCAGGATGTAGAATCGCTGATCTCCATCCTGGTTTGGTTCGCTCTCGCCATCCCGGTCTACGTGAGCCTGACCCGCCGCAGCCCGTTGATGGGCTTGATGGCCTTGCTACCCTTCTACCCCATGCTCTACTGGCTGCTGGCCGCGGACGGAATCCTAGGCTTCGTTCCCGAAACGGTGGGGTACCTGGCTGCCGCGTCCTTGATGAGCCTGGTGGTGGCTGCCTTTACCCGAGCGGGGAGTTTTAAGCTGGCCTTCGTATTACTGGCCGCCCTACTCCTGGTGGCAGGCGGCGGGTTTGCTTATCTGACCGTGTACATGAGCAATATGCCCAACCCAGCCATTCCGGCTCCTGGGCAGGTGGTTGTCTCCACCTTGGGTGGGTTTGTGGCCATGCTGCTGGTTGGCTTGCCGGTATGGATTGCCATTTTGTGGATGGCTCGCAAACGTGTAGCAAAACACGAAGGACACTCGAATAACTCGGGAAAGATGGCATTTTGAGGTAAGCCTCAAAATCTGAACCGCTCTAATCGTTAAATGACCCAACCTCGATGTAATTGCCCTCAGGGTCCGCAATCCAAAAATTCCTTTGGCCCCAAGGTTGGGTTTCTGGTTCCAGGACAGATTGAACGCCTAAGGCCATTAATCGAGCATATTCCTGATCGACATCCGCTTTGGTCGGCACAGCCAAGCCGATTTCCATGGTTAGATTAAAGCCTTTTGGGGAGGCATAAGGTTGCTTCATTGTTTCAGCAAATTGCTTCCGATCAAACATGAACAATCCCCCATCCTTTACTTTAAAACTCGCGTACGGCCCGCCGTCCCAATCGGTTTCAAAGCCCAAAATATCCCTATAGAACAAAACCATCTTTTCGATGTTCTCAACAAACAATCCCACGTGAACACTATCCGATAGAATACTCATACGATTTCCTGTTGTGGTTTCTAACTACTCAGAGCGCATAGAAAATTTGACGCTTGTAGATTATGTATCTTCTCACCGAGGTTGGGGAAGTTCCTGAATTTGCAAATTCAGGGTTTTCACCCTTACCGTGAGTAGTTACTAGATTATATCTTTGTTAGAGGAGAAACTGGTTCATTCGGAATGGGTGGGATGAAATCCGTGTGTCAAGGGCCAAGCGCAACGACACCCCGCGAGCGGCTTGAGCCAGGTTGCAATGGGCAAGAATTTGTCGCCCTGGGCTTGTATTCTCCGGGGAAGACTGCTATAGTTCTCTCAGATTTCCCCGGAGAACGATATGACCGACCAGCCGCCGCGCCGGGTCCGGCGCAGTTTGCCTGACCTGTCCACTTTGTATGGCACGCCGGAAGAGCCAAAGCCTGCTCCTTCCGCGCCTGTCAGCGGCGCCACATCGGGGGTATCCAGCCCAACGCACCCCGTCTCAGAAGGCCAGCCCGCGCCGCGCCCCCCCCGCGGAGGTGCGGGCCGGGGGCGCC
>CAYOHX010000009.1:64899-74451 GCA_964403875.1 uncultured Anaerolinea sp.
TCCAGCCCAACGCACCCCGGCTCAGTAGGCCAGCCCTTCCCCCCCACCCCGTCTTTGCAAGGTCGCGCCCGCCGCAGCCTGCCAGATATCGCCAAGTTGTACGACTCGGTTGAGCCAAAGAAGGCCACCCAGCCCGAACTGCATCCAGCCGTGGCGCCATTCCCCGTTTCTGAGGCTGTCTCCGAAGATGTGGAATCTGCGCCGCTGCGCCTGCCCCCCGAGCTGCAAGCCTACCTATCCGCTGACCTGTGGCGCAAACTGACCGGCGGCACACCGCGCAGCGGCGTCCTGCTCAATGCCCTGGAGCGACTGCGCTCGCTGCTCTTCACCCTGTCCACTTATCTGCCCGGCGACCTGGCCCAAGAGAAGATGAACCGCCCCGTGCCGGGGCTGGTTAGCGGAAAGATGCTCAAAGGCTGCCTGATGTTCACCGATGTCAGCGGCTTCACGGCGCTTTCTGAACGGTTGGCAGGGCTGGGACCCGAAGGCGCCGAACGACTGACCGGATTAATCAACCGTTATTTTTCCACCATGATCGAAATCCTTTCCTGGTCGGGTGGCTCGCTGCTCAAGTTCGCCGGAGATGCCACCCTGGTTTACTTTCCCAACCAGGAGGACGGGGCGCACGCCCGCTGGGCGGCACGCTGCGCCCGGCGCATGCTGCGGGCCATCGGCGAATTTACCAATATCCCCACCCCACTGGGGCCAGTCTCGCTGAGCATGAAGATCGGGATGGCTGCGGGATCGTTCCTGGCCGCCAGCATCGGGTCGCCCAAACGCATGGAATATGCCTTGATCGGGCAGGCCGTTTCTCACACCATGCAGGCCGAGGGCAGCGCCACGGCAGCGGGACAGATTGTGATTAACGGGCAGGCTGCCGAGTCGCTGCAAGCCGATTATGAATTGAGCCCACTCAAATCAGGGTTCTTCCTGCTCAAACAAGGTCCCGACGCGGAACTGGACAGCTTCGAAATCCGGCCAGAAAAACGCCGCGCGCGCGGGGCCATGCCCTGGAGCGCGAGCCCACAGGCCATCGCCGTACAGATCGACGTAGCCCTGCGCCAGATTCAAGCTCTCACACCCTATCTGGCCGCCGAACTGGTGGAGCGCATTGTGGCTCATGCCGAGCGGCGGCAGGCGCCCAGCGAATACCGGCCCACAACGGTTCTGTTCTGCAACTTCACCGGTCCCGAAGCGCTGCTGGAAGCCTGGGGCGAGGCGGGCGCTTCGCGTGTCACCGGGTTGCTCAGCGCTTATTTCACCGATATGAATAACGTCATCACCCGTTTCGGTGGCATCGTCAGCCGGATTGACCCCTATAGTAAGGGAACCAAGCTGCTGGCCCTGTTCGGCGCGCCGGTGGCTCACGAGGACGATCCACAACGCGCTGTGAGCGCGGCCTTGGCCATGAATGCCGAGTTACAGCTACTCAACCAGCGCATGGGGCAAAAGCTGGCTCGCTACCTGCCTCCTGGCAGTTCTGGGGCGCTCATTGAACACCGCATCGGGATTACATTAGGCGAAACCTTTGCCGGACAGGCCGGAGCCTCTACCCGGCGCGAGTATACCGTCATGGGAGACGAGGTGAACCTGGCGGCCCGGCTGATGAGCGCGGCCCGCATGAGTCAGGTATTGGTCAGCGAACGCATTCTTGAGCGCTGTGGCGAATACTTTGTGGCCCGCCCACTGCCCGCCGTGCGACTGAAGGGCAAGAGCAAACCGGTGAACATCTGGCAGATCGACGGCCCCCGGGATGACAACCTGCTGGCGCGTATTGCCGCTCGCGGCCCACTGATTGGCCGCCAGAGCGAGCTGGCGCGCGGACGGCAGGCCCTGCAACGCGCCCGACAAGGACAGGGCAGCCTGCTGGCGCTGCGCGGAGCGGCGGGGATGGGCAAGAGCCACCTGGCCGACTGCCTGCTGGGTGAAGCACTGGGCCAGGGCTGGCAGGTGCTGGCTTACCAATGCCGCTCGTATCAAGCTGAAAGCGTGGATGCCTGTTGGAGCGGAATAGCGCGCTCGTTGGCCGGGATCACCTCCATTGACCATCCGCTGATTCAAAAAGATAAGCTGGAACGCATGGCCGAACGGTATCGCCTGCGGTCTGACATGATCACCACGCTGGTCGACTTACTGGATCTGCGCCTGGCCGAACTACCCACCCTTTCAGAAAGCACAAGCGAACCGGAAGATCATGAAGAAAGCCTGTTAGACCTGGTCAAGCAGAAGAAAGCCAGCCGCCGCGCCAGCAGCCTGGAACTGTTCAACCAGTTGGACGAGGTGGAAAGCGGCCTCTTTGAAGAAGGGCGCAGCCTTTCGGAACGCGAGATACGCCGTCGCCGCCGGGCTCTGGCATCCTTGCTAACGGCCACTGCCGAAAACGCGCCCACAGCGGTGTTCTTTGAAGACGCGCATTGGATGGATTCATCCTCCCGGGCCCATTTGCTGGCCTTGAGCGAAGAATTGTCCGGGCAACCCATCCTTTTCATGACTGCTGGTCGCCCGCAAGATGAGCAACTCGAAGCGCCCGACGCCATCACTCTCAAGCCCTTCGATGCCGTTGATACCGCTGCCGCCGTAGCCGCCATCCTGGTGGGAGGTCTGGGCGAAATTATCCATGAGCAAACCGGCGGCAACCCTCTGTTCGTGGAGCAGATCAGCCGTTGGATCCAACACACCTACAAGATCAGCGTAGACGAGTTGAAAACGATCTTACAGTCATCGAACATTCTCCAATCGCTGGTGTTGAGCAGCGTGGAAAGCCTGTCGGAAGGCCAACGTCAGGCCGCACGGATCGCCTCGGTCATCGGCCCCGAGTTCCGCCGCAGCGAGGTGGAAGCCCTGCTGCCCGATAGCATTGACCCGGTCACCCTGAGCACGCATCTGCGCGGGCTGACCCAGGTCCGCATGGTACACCTGGCTGAGGCGGGCGTGGACCCGCGCTACGTCTTCACCCAATCGTTGGTGCAAGATGTGTTGTATACCAGCTTGCCCCTCGAGCAGCGCCGCGATCTGCACGCTCGCCTGGCAGCATATCTGGCGAACCGCCCCGGACGGCGGCGCGAACTGCGCAACAAGATCGCCGCCTTCCTCGACGAAGGGCAGGCCGCCAACCCTATCCACGAAGCGGAAATTCTGGCCCACCATTATGAGCGTTCGGAGCAGTGGCAAGCCGCGGCCGAGCAGCTAGGCGAAGCCGCCGGCTTGCTCAACCGCCAGGGCGAGCGATCCCGCGCCGAAGCACTCTATGCGCATGGCCTGTCATTGTTGGAGCGCTGCCAGCCCGAAATCAATCGCGCGGAGGTGGGCTGGATGAAAGCGGCTTTTCACATCCACCTGGGCGACGCCGCCGTGCGCCGGGAAAACCTGGCCTCCGGTGTCGCGGCCTACGAATCAGCCGCCGCGGCCATTTTTTCGGGGGGCGCGTCCGCCCCGCTCAAGCTGGCGCTGCGCCTGGCGACTCGCCTGGCAATTCTACTTCCGGGGCAAGGGAAAGCCCTCCAGGCTCACGCCGCGCTGGCACAGTTACGCGCCGAACACCCCCAAGCGGAAGGCTGGGCTGTGCAAACTGTGCAGGCCTGGTTGAACGCCCGCACCCAAACCGACCCCAGCGAAGCCATTGCCACGGCGCGCGCGCTGCTGCCCGAGCCCGAGACCCTTCCAAGCCGCCGGGCGCGAGCCCTGTTGGAAGAATTGAGCGGCCATTCCGCGGAAGCCGTGGAATTGTATCTGTCGCTGGGACAGGAGGGCAGCGCCGCCCTGGCACGCATCCGCCTGGGCGACACTCTGGCATCCAACGGGCAATCGTCGGAAGCCGCCGCGCAGTACAAGCTGGCGGCAGACGCGTGGAAGGACGCGCCCTGCGGGTTGGCCCTGGCCGGTTACCGCCAGGCTGAGTTGTTCTGGCAGAAGGGCGACAGGACCGCTGCCGTGAGCCAACTGGAAGAGGCTCTGGCAGCCTTGGCCACGGCTGCCCCCGTGTTGCAAAACGAGCCACGCGCCATCATCCAAAAAGCACTGGCTCGCCGGCGGGCTGGGCCCTGGGAGCCGTGGCAGTGGCAGCCTTTTGAAGATTTGCTGCGTGTGCGCCTGCTGTTCCCCATCTTCACCGAATAAGGAGACTTTCATGGACATCACCGAACTACTTAAAAAGAGCGCCATCCTCAAAGATCTGTCCGAAGCGACTTTGGAGGAATTGAGCGCCGCGCTGCAAACGCGCACGCTGCTGGCCGGAGAGGTGCTGTTCAATCTAGGCGATCCGGGCACGGAAATGATCCTGGTTCAAGAGGGAAAAATCGCCATCTACATGCCTGGCGAGCGACCCGAACTTGGGCAGGCCATCCGCGTGTTCCAGCCAGGCGATATGTTCGGTGAAATGGCCCTCATCGACCACATGCCGCGCTCGACCAGCGCGCGCGCTGAAACCCCCGCCATCGTGCTCACCTTGAACGCCGCTGCCTTTGACCGGTTGGTGCTCGAGCAGCCGCAGGCCAACGCCGCCGTGATGAGCGCACTGACCGATCGCATTCGCTACACGACCAACTTCATCGGAGAGATGCGTGGGTGGGTCCAGCGCATGGGCGAAGGCAAGTACCATGATGTTCAGGCTGGCGGAGACTACCAGGACAACTCACTGGCCGCGCTGGCAGCCGACTTTGTGCGCATGGCCGCCCAGGTCCGCGAGCGCGAAGAAACCTTGCAGCGCGAGGTGGCTCAACTGCGAATTCAAATTGACGAGAACAAACGCCGCCAGGAAGTGGCACAAATCACGCAAAGCGATTACTATCGCAGCCTGAAAGACAAGCTCAAAGCGCTGCGCGAAGAGGGTGATGAAGATTGAGGCCTGGCAGGGGACGTCTACGCAGGAACCGGATTCAGACGACCCGTTTTTGATCCTCCTTACGACTAATCAGAAAAGCACTTGTAAGCTAAGATGGTAATAATTTCGTTATAATCTTATTTGCTTTTGATTAGTGTTTTGAGGAATTATGCGTATATCATCTTTAACCCAGATTATTTTGAGCGCGGCGGCGCTACTGGCAGTAGCGCTTCTGGCGGGCTGCACCGTCCCGGATGGACAATCTACCCCGGGCGGATCGATTTTTGAGGGCGGGAATCTGGCCGGCGCGGCGGGCGGACAGGAAACCCTGGTCGCCGAGGAACTGGGCGCCTCACCCACCGCCGAGCAACCCGCCACGGCCTTGCCGCCCGAAGGCAGCACTCCCGTCCCGCCGCCCGCCCTCGAGGCAACGCCGGAGAATTCAGCGGCCATGCCCGGTGGAATCATTGCCGGAATTATCCTGCAGGGATTGGGCGGAGAAGTAGCCGTGTTGGATACGGCTGGAGGCAGCTCTTCTGCGTTGACCTTCGATGGCCTGGAGAAAAACTCCCCGGCCTGGTCCCCGGACGGCGAGAGGATTGCTTTTGCCGCCAACCAAAATGGGGATTGGGATGTGTATGTGGTCAATGCCGATGGGGGCAATCTGCTGCGCCTGACCGATTCGCCTTCCAAGGACTGGTGGCCCACCTGGTCGCCAGACGGGCAGTGGATTACCTTCGAGTCGTTTCGCGATGGGAACTATGAAATTTACCGGGTGGCCTCTTATGGCGGCAACCTGACCCGCCTGACGGACCATACAGCGGGCGACACCCACCCGGTCTGGTCGCCAGACGGAACACAGATTGCCTTTGTGTCGAACCGCGATGGCAGCTCGGATATCTACCGCATGAACGCCGACGGGCAAAATATTCAGCGCCTGACCGATTCGCCTGCCCCAGATGCCAGCCCGAGTTGGTCACACGATGGACAGAGTCTAGCCTTCACCTCCTGGCGAGACGGCAACGCCGAACTCTACCGGATGCGCGCTGATGGCAGCGAGCAAACCCGCCTGACCACCAGCGCGGTGAAAGACGATTACCCGCTGTGGTCGGCGGATGACCGCCACATCCTTTACCTCAGCGGAGAGGGTGGACAGGAAGAGATCTACCTGATAGAGGCAGCGGGCGGCAATCCGCGCAACCTGACCAACTCGCCCGGATACGATGGCGCGCCCTCCTGGTCGCCGGACGGGCAGCACGTGGCCTTTCAGACCAACCGCGGGGGCGTGGACCAGATTTATGTAATGAACCTGAATGGTGAAATCATTTGGATCCTGGCCCCGGACGGGCAGCCCGTTGTTGAGCCAGTGTGGAAACCTTAAGAACCTGTCCCGAAAATGTTGGGGGAGATTGCGAATTTTAGGACAGGTACTAAAGCCAAAGAGTAACCGTCGAAAGAAAATATCTACTCACCGAAGATGGGAAAGTTTAAAAAAGAAATATGGTTCGCGTGAACCATATTTCTTTCGACGGTATCGATTCGATTCCCTGGTTTAATACAAATTAAAGACCAACCCTTCGGCGGGTTGATCGCCCCAATACAGCGGGTTGGGCGCAAGTCGGAGCGTGCCTTCGGTCCAGGCATCCACCACATACGGTCCACTGGATACCACCTGGCTCTCCTGCCCGCCATATCCACCCGCCGCCAGAACGGCAGGGCTGAGGATGGCAAAAGCCGGATCGGCCAGATATTTGAGCAAGTCGGGGGCCGGGCGGGTGAGGTGAATCAACACGGTCAGGGTATCTACCTTTTGGACACCATCGACCAGCGACTTGGCGCGATCGTTCGCGTCTTTCTCCCCTAAGAAGCCGCCAAAAATGCGCTCCCAGGCCGCGTATTCGGCATTGCCGCGCAGGGGGGCCTGCGGGTCGAACCAACGAGTGAAATTCGTTACGACCTCGTCCGCGGTGATGAGGGTTCCATCGCTGAAAACCGCGTCGCCGCGCAGCTTGAAGATATAATCGAGTTGGTCATCTGAAATTACCCACGACTCGGCCAGGGCAGGTTGGACCTCGCCACTGGCATCCAGGCTGACCAGCCCAGAATAGAGCAGCGCACAGATCTTCAGTGAATCGGGGTCTTCCGTCACGGCCGGGTCCAGGGTGATGGCCGCGCTGATGCCGTTGGGATCAACCGTGGGAGGTACGGCGGTGGGCGTGGGCGGGGCTTTCGTGGGTGGAACGGCCGTAGGAGGGAGAGCTGTCTCAGGGACCACGACGGGCGTGGGCGTGATTGGCACACAAGCGGCAACCAACAAGCATAAAGTTACAAGAACCATACAATTGCGGAATCGTGTAGCGGTTATGTTCATAGTATTATATAATTCCATTTTAAGCGCTCAAAATTGTGGAAACCGAATAGAATGCAGCCTGGTTAGACCGAATGACCAGACTCGTGAGACTGGCTATATTATACAGTCAATACAAAAAAAGCAAGCTTTTTTCGACCCTTTTCACATCGACCCTCCGACTAATCATTTATACCCATCAAAGATTAAATGCCGAACCTAATGACACCAAGCGATGAAGAACTGGTCCATGCCGCCCAGATGGGAAAGCAGGATGCGTTTACACAGTTGTATGAACGATATCTGCGCAGCGTGTTTGGACGGGTTCAAATGAAGGTTCCGGTGGAAGATGTGGAAGATATCACTCAGGAAGTATTTATCGCGGTCATGAAATCTCTTCATCAATTTCAGGGGCGGTCAAAATTTCGAACTTGGGTCTGGACTCTTACCAGCCGCAGGATTGCCGATTATTACCGCAATCGCAAGTCGAATCAGGTCACCCTGGATATCGACCACATCCAGGATCACGCTTTAGTCACCCAACCTCACGAACCAGACGACCTGGTCATCGTCCGGGCTGCTCTGCGCAAACTGCCGGACAACTACCAGGAAGTGATCCTCCTCCGTTTCATCGAAGAACTCCCCTTCGATGAAATCGCCAAAACCACCGGGCAGTCTCTGGAAGCGGTGAAATCGCTTTTCCGGCGCGCCATGGAAGCCTTGCGCAGAGAAATGGGGGCCGCGAATGAGTGAGCAGCCCAACACCGAACGCCAAAGGGACGAACAACTGGCGGATATCACGGATCGAATATTGAACGATGAGGAGGTGGACGTGGAAAGCACCTGGACCGATTCTGAAATTAACGAGCTTGAAGACACCATCCAGCGCTTAAAATCCGCCGCGCGGGCGTCTCGTCCTGACCCCGCCGCCGAGAGGCGCATTCGCGCGCGGTTGGCAGCCGAGTGGAAGCAGGCAGCGCCCCCCCGCTGGAGTTGGACCTGGCCCCGCCTGGTCACCGCGGGCGCGTCCGCGGCGCTGATTGTGGCTGCCTTTGTTGGGTTACTGAATACAAACGAAAGTGGAGAGTTAACTGGTTCATCCGGATTAACCGGCGCTGCGCAGAACGTCCCTCTGTGGGCGCCGGGTGCTTTATTGTTAGGAATCATCCTCATCATCTGGCTATTGACTTCGAAGCGCAGATAATTCATCGATCTTGTAGAAAGCCGAGGCTCTATGACTACCCCCAGGAACAATGCATTTCTCAAAATTATCTCCCTGCTCATCATCTTCTCGATGCTCTTGAGCGCCTGCAACGCCCTCTCTGGCCAAGGACTACAGGGATCGGGCGGTCTGGAAGAAACGCCGACGGAAGAAGTCGTCGTTCAGCCGCCCACGGAAGAGCCTCCTACGGCGGAACCCCCGACGGCGGAGCCGCCCACGGCAGAACCGCCCACGGCTGAGCCACCGACAGAAGAACCGCCCACGGAAGAACCTCCGACCGCTGAACCCCCAACGGAAACACCCGCGCCGCCCACTGAAACACCTCTGGCGCCTACCGCCACCTTGACCCCCACTCCCACCCCCACAAACACTGAGGTGGTGGCTACGCTGGCGCCCAAAACCGGCGACAAGGTTGAAATTGTCTGGGATAAATCCAGCCTGGCAGTCGAAGGCGCTTGCCTGGCCACCGGCGAAGTAGAGTTTACCGTGACAAATACGGGCGATGCGGGTGACGGTGATATGGATGGCCCTACTACCTGGCGACTGTACGTCGATGGCGTACTGGATCAAGCCAGCACCTTGCAAATCGCTGGCGGTCAGATCCAGAAATTTACCTTTGGTCCCTTCACCGGCCAAAAAGTGCGCATGGAAGTGGACCAGCGCCCAGGACACCCTGGCTCCAGCCTACCCCAGGACGATGTAGAGTGCGGTTCGCTACCCACCGACACGCCCACCCCTGTTCCTCCCACGGCCACCCCGCGAAACGATCCCAGGGTTGGGTTGAGCGTAGCCTGCAACAACGACCTGTCCGCCACGTTCACCATAACCAACGTGGGAGGCCCTCTGACGGGCGGTTCTTATACCGTCATCGAACCAGGCAAAGCCGACCAGACATTCCCGTTAGATTTAGCCACCAATCAAAGTGTTTCATTCAATGCCGCGGGCAACGCCTCGGTCACCGTCACTTATGTAACCTCCATTTTGGAAGTCGTTAATCTGCAAGCCACGGGCACCTGCCTGCCGCTGCCCAGTAACACGCCGACCTTTACCGCCACCGCCACCAAGACTGCCACGGTTACCAAAACGCCAACAGTCACCAAGACAGCCGGACCATCCGCGACGCCAACCGTAACCAAAACACCCAAACCCACCAATACCCCAACT
>CAYOHX010000009.1:74551-75799 GCA_964403875.1 uncultured Anaerolinea sp.
AAAACACCCAAACCCACCAATACCCCAACTGCGACCAACACAGAAGGTCCTTCACCCACGCCCACCTTCACCAAAACCCCAAAGCCGACCCTGACACCCTCGCAGACCTTCACGCCCTCGTTGACGGCCACCTACACACTGACGCCAACCGTAACCTTGACGCCTTCTGAAACAGCCACCCGACAGGTTTTCGACGGGCAGCTAGATTTGCAAGTATTCTGTAATGACGATCAAACGGCCACCTTTGTGATCCGCAATGTATCTGGAACGGTGAGCGATGGAAATTACGTGCTTTCCGATCCCTCGAAGAGTGGTGGGGTGAACCTGCCGCCTGGCGATAGTTTGTCCATCGATGGCGCGGGATATGCTACCATGACGGTCACATACCGCACCGAGTTCTTGTCGTCGGTCACTTTGTCTTCAACCGGATCATGCTCTCTGCGCCCGAGCAGCACGCCCACGCTGACCCCCACAAAAACCGTCACGCCCACGCCTACCGATACATGGGACAAGTCCAGGTTGGAAGTGTCCGGCGAATGCCTGGTGAGCGGCGAAGCGCAATTCCGAGTGAAAAACATCGGCGATGCCATGACTGGCCCCACCACCTACCGCGTGTACGTGGATGACAATCTTGTAGAATCTGGCACCCTACAATTAGGGAAGAGCGAGATCACAACGTTGACCTTCGGCCCCTACTCGGGGACTTGGATAAAACTGGAAGTTGACCAACGGCCTGGTTACCCCGGCACATTGGTAGAGCAGGCCGAATTGGATTGCGGAGGACCAACAGAGACTCCCACGTCAACGAAAACCCTGACTCCTACGGCTACGACGACAAAAACTCCGACACCGACCAAAACTGCAACGCCCACCGCAACCCCGACCGACACCTGGGACAAGTCCAGCATCAAGGTAGAAGGAGAATGTGTGGTAACGGGCGAGGTCAAATTCACTATCACGAACACTGGTGATGCGGGTGACGGCGACATGGACGGTCCCACCACCTGGCGACTGTTAGTGGACGGAACGGTTGTCGAATCCGGAACCTTGCAACTCAAGGGTGGCGAGATCATGACCAAGGTGTTCGGTCCTTACAGTGGGAAAAAGGCTGTTCTGCAAGTGGATCAGCGCCCCGGTCATCCCGGCTCCAGTTTGCCTCAAGCCGACCTGATCTGCTCGGAACCTTCCAAGACCCCAACGCCCACCGCGACCGCGACCAACACGCCCACGGCTACGGCGACTCCGACC